>JAGFXQ010000199.1 GCA_017861355.1 Bacillota bacterium | reverse complement strand
GATATCCCGCTTGCTTACTCCTCTGTCCTTCGCGACAGCTTTCATAGCCTCCTTCTTATCATATCCCTGATCCAAATAGAACCTCATATGTTCGGGCAAGGCAACAGCGCCCCAACGCTCCTGCTTCTCAGACATAAGCTCCTCGTCTGACTTCCCTTCCAGTACCAGTACATATTCTCCCTTCGGCTCCTGTGTCCGCAATAATGTAAGTGCCTCCGAAAGAGTTGTCTGCCATACCTTTTCATGTAACTTTGTCAGCTCTTTGATTAATGATATTTTTCGGTCACCTAACACTTCGAATAACTCCTGAAGCGTCTTACTAAGTCTGTGAGGTGCCTCGTATATAATTAGTGTTCTTGTGTCATTTCTCAGTTCCTCGAGCAATTTCTGCCTGTCCTTCTTATCACTGGGTAGAAATGCTTCAAAGCTAAATCTTCTTGTTGCAAGACCGGATAAGGTTAATGCAGTTACTGCCGCACAAGCCCCCGGTATCGATGTTACAGTAATTCCCGAAGCATATGCCTGTCTGACCAGTTCCTCCCCGGGATCCGAGATCCCCGGTGTACCTGCATCGGTAATCAAGGCAATATTGACTCCCGCCTTCAACTGCTCCACCAGATATCTGGCCTTATCTACCTTATTAAACTCATGGTAGCTGGTCATTGGTGTCTTAATTTCAAAATGATTCAACAATTTTATACTATGCCGTGTATCCTCAGCAGCAATCAGATCTACTTCCTTTAACGTTCTGACCGCCCGGAAGCTGATATCCTCCAGATTACCGATGGGTGTGGCACATAAATATAACATTCCGGACATACTGTATCCTTTCATTAATAGCCATAGATATCGTAGATCTCATCGGTATAAACATTCGGTTCTTTATAAACGATGAGAGGTGCCTCCAGTTTAAGCATAGATTTACCACCCTTGACACACTCAATCAACACCATGTTCGGCTCTTTATCTACATAAGGATGAACGAGCTTCATGCGCTTTGGTTCGAGCTTGTAGGCAGTCAGCTTATTCATAATCTCCACCAGACGAAACGGCCGGTGCACCAGATAAAAGCGTCCATTCGTCTTCAGCAGCCGACTGGCTTCCCGTACCACATCCTCCAGAGAGCACAATACCTCATGCCTGGCAATCGCTTTGGCATCCCCCAGATTAAGCAATCCATGACCGCTATTCATATACGGAGGGTTACTTGTAACAACATCAAAGGAAGCCAATCCAAAATGAGCAGAGGCTTCCTTGATATCTCCGATAACAATATCAATTTTATCTTCCAGTTCGTTCAAGGCGACACTTCTCCGTGCCATGTCTGCACTTTCCTCCTGGATCTCCAGACCGGTATAGTGCTTACCTTCCGTCTTTGCCTCTAATAATATTGGAATAATACCCGTTCCGGTGCCAAGATCCAACACTCTTTCCCCTGGCAATACTTTAGCAAAACCGGAAAGTAATACTGCATCCATACCAAAACAGAATTTTTTTGTATTTTGTATAATTTTATAATTATTTCGATTAAGATCATCTACCCGCTCACCGGATTTCAGATAATCCTTTTCACTTTCGTTCTTATTCATCATCGAGTAAGGATTTCCCTTCCTTCTTCTCCAAAAGCTCCAATACTCGTAGCTCCTCATCCTCCAAGGAAGAATTTCTTTCCTTACGTCTTCTTTGTTTGAAGCGTAAATCCTCTACCTTGTATTCACGTACTTCTTTCTCGTCATTCTCCAGGGTTACAATTACTTTAACCAGCTGTTTCAGTACGCTGACGCTCTGAACCTCACCCTTCAAATTATCTTTGGTGGTTACAAAGTCGCCCATGCCGGGTAATTTGCTGTTCAGTTCTTCGTAAGCTTCTTCCTCATTCTTTAAGCAGCACATCAGTCTGCCACAGACACCGGAGATTTTCGTCGGATTCAGGGATAGATTCTGTTCCTTTGCCATCTTGATCGATACCGGTGCAAATTCGGACAGGTGTGTATGGCAACACAGCGGTCTGCCGCAGATGCCGATACCACCGACAATCTTGGTCTCATCACGTACACCGATCTGTCTTAACTCGATACGTGTCTTGAATACACTTGCCAGATCCTTAACTAATTCTCTAAAGTCAATTCTGCCGTCTGCGGTAAAATAGAACAACACCTTATTATTATCAAAGGTATACTCACAATCAATCAGCTTCATTTCTAAGGCATGCTTTTTTATCTTCTCCAGGCAGATCTGAAAAGCCTCTTTTTCCTTTTCCTTGTTGCGCTTCTCAACCGCATTATCTTCATCGGTTGCCTGGCGGATGACCGGCTTAAGCGGCTGAATAATCTTGTTATCCTCTACATCCCTGGGTCCTAAGACCACCATTCCGTACTCAATTCCTCTTGCTGTCTCGACAATGACATTGTCGTTTTGCTTAATATCATAACCTGCAGGATCAAAGAAATACACTTTTCCGGCCCTGCGAAATCTAACTCCGATTACATTAACCATTACTGTTCTCCTTTATAGTAAGTAACATAAGCTCGATGGCAATATCAAAGTTAACATTAGCCTTTAACCTTATTTTTGCCTTTTCCATCCCGCTTATGATTTTTTCAATATTATCATAGCTTCTAATATTAGCCTGGTGGTTGATAAATGAGAGTTCTTCTCTGTATAATAAAAGATTCGGGTCCATGGTTGCTTTGTACATAACCACATCACGGTACCACAAAATCATTAAATCAATATAGTCCTCGATTATTGGCTTATTCGCGGTTAATACCTTTAATCCTGATATCACCTCGTGAAGTTCCATCTCGTCTATATATTTCAAAATATGGAGCACATCGCCCTTCGTCTTCTCAAATTCTTCCGATGACGCATACTTAATCGCTTTACCCACATTACCGCTGGAAAATGCTGCTGCCATCTCCGCCTTGTAATCCGGAACCTGGTGACGAAGCATTAAGAATTCCTTGATAACTGTCTTATCTACCGGCTTCAGATTAAGTTGAACGCAACGAGATAAAATCGTGGGAAGAAGCGTCGTAATATTGCTGACCAAAAGCAAAAGAATCGCGTATTCCGGTGGTTCCTCCATCGTTTTTAACAATGCGTTCTGTGCCTGTTCTGTGAGCTTGTCCGCATCATCAATAATATAGATTTTATATCTGCTGTCATAGGGCTTTATCTGGATGTCCGCATTCACCTGAAGGCGGATATCATCAACACCGATACTGACTTTCTCATGAGTAACCCATATAATATCCGGATGATTCCCGGTTTCTGCCTGCATACAGGATTTACAACGATCACAGGAGAGTATTCCTTCTCCTCCACATTGAAGCGTCTTTGCAAATGCGCTTGCCAACAGTTTTTTGCCCATTCCGGTTTCTCCATGAAAAATATAGGCATGAGAAATCTTCTTCGAACTAATGGCGTTCTGAAGATGATGAATAATGCTCTCATGACCTATGATCTGTCCAAACCCTTGCATACAAATAACCTCCGTTACATTAGGATATCCAATAGCAGACCCCTGATCTCATCTATCTTATTCAGTATTACCAAATGGTCTGTCTCATCCTTAATCAGCTCAGCCGCCAGTTCATCCAGATTCTGATCCACCAACTTAATCATGGTATAAACACGATGCCTTCCCTTCTTATCCAGGAAATTCTCTCTGGAAAACTTATGGGAACGGTTCACAATCTCATTCATAAACTCCCTGATCAGCTCACGATAATGCTTCATGTCCTTTAAATCCATGTGCTTGACCAGCTTTTTTCCCTGGGAAGTAATCTCTTCCAGCATGCCGTTTAAAACAGCCTTTAATTCTTGTTCCTCAATATGAGAAATCAATGTATACTTAAAAGAACCATCTGCCTCCGGCACGGGCGCTTTCTGTTCAACCTGATTGATAGGCTGCATTTGGTTCACTTTTATCTCCATGGCATTTCCTCCGAAAGAAATGTAACAATTGTAGTGCGTACATAAGCGCTGCTCGTGAACTTTCTTTCACTTGCTTGTATAGCCTCGCTTTTCGCTTATGTACCAAGAGTATACCACAAATCTCCACTACTTTACAGCAATTTTTTTATATCCTCCTTGACCTCGAAGAGACAGATATTAATATCAAGGTTCTGGTAGCGCTTAGTGATACCGCATCTGATCAGATTCTCCTCAGAGAAATCCTCATCATCTGCAAGAAATCGTCGGCACATCTCTGCATACTTCGGTTGTTCCTGCTTCTGTTCCCTCTTAAGAGCGCGAAGCAAACGGACTCCATCCTCTAACTCAAGATAGATCGGAACTACACTGTCCTTACCAAAGTATTCCCGAATCTGCATATATGTTTCCAAGGTTCCGATCATTAGATAATCCGATTCCTCCAAGTTGATCTGACCATCATTCACCGTAAAATAATGCCAGGTACCATGGATGGTTTCATAGGCGCGATGCTCGATTATCTTCTTCTCCTTCTGAAGAGAGGTTAAGGTGTCTTCATCCACAAAATGATACTCAACTCCGTCCACTTCCGCTTTTCTGATTGGACGTGTAGTATACATGACCGCTGTTTTGAGATGGAGCTCCTCCGCCTCCAGCAGCCTCTTGTATATCGTGTCCTTTCCTGTTGCACTTTTACCCATAACGATAAAAATCCTTGCCATATTCTTATCCTTTCCAATCCCTCCGGCATCCATAACCGTTTTATGCAATTACTTCAATTTTATTCATCGCTTCACCGGTTAATCCGGTTACCGTAATTCCCTGTTCCTTCGCCTGCAGTATATAGTCAATCAGCTCCTGGGAGATGACTTCACCCGGAATAAGCAGCGGTGCCCCCGGTGGGAACAAACTTAAGAAAGCGGCAGATACTTCTCCTGTGCTATCTTCAAAATCTACACTTTTCACCGGCTCATCCCAGGCTTCGCTTGGCCATCGGTCGATCCTTGGTGGCATGATCCGGTGCGGTTCCTTTTTTCTCTGAGCCATTGGTGCCAGCTCCGCGTCTGTGATCTGCCCTGCTTTGGCTACAATCCGATCCTCAATCTTCTGATCAATGGAACGCAGAGCCTCCTTCAGTCGTTCAAAGCCTTCCTCTGTATCACCGATACTGGTCATAGCGAGGACATAATCCACTGCATCCATCTCGAGCATGATGTGATAATCCTGCTGAAGCAGTTGATGAAGCTCGTGTCCGTTCATCCCGGTTCCCTGAACGGATATGGTCAGCTTAGAGGGGTCAAGATCATAAATTCTGTCTTGTCCAATTCGGTCCTTGCACAAAAGACGAAGATATTTAAGTTCTCCCATCTCTTGATAGAACTTCATCAATCGATTGTGATAGCGTTCGAACAAATCCTCAGCCCTCTCCTCCAATAGCTGTATGCATTGGTCAATTCCCGCCATCAATACGTAGGACGGGCTACTGCTCTGATAGATGGCAAGGTACTTACGTATTCTTGCATTCAATTCGCCGGCATTGCAATGCAATACTGCGGTCTGCGTAAGGGACGGAAGTGTTTTGTGAAGGCTCTGAATGATCAGGTCTGCTCCAAGCCGAACCGCACTCTGAGGAAAACCTTTATGAAAACCAAAGTGTGCTCCGTGCGCTTCATCTACCAATAAATAGGCCCCATACTTATGTGCAACCTTGGCAATCTCAGAAATATCAGATACCACCCCTTCATAGGTCGGTGAGGTTATAACCACCAGCTTAATATCCGAGTGAGTTATCAACGACTCTTCAATTTCTTCGGGAAGAATTCCACCATGGAGGGCAAATTGCTCTATGTTTTGTGGATAACAATACACCGGTTTCAAGTCAAGGAGGATAACTCCATGATAGACAGACTTATGGCAGTTTCGGGCAACCAAGACTTTATCCCCCGGATGTACTGCTGCCGAGATACCAGCCAGTATTCCTGCGGTACTGCCGTTAACCAACGGGTAAGAGCAGTTTGCTCCATACAACCGGCTGATCCTTTCGGACAGGTTTAATAATATCTCCTCCGGCTGATGAAGATTATCAAAGCCTTTGATCTCCGTAATATCAAAGGAATAAGGATTCATGGGCTTGCATAACTCTGTATTTCTCTTATGTCCGGGCATATGCATCGGGTAATCTTCACTTTTACTGTATTCCATTAATTTATCATATAGCCTGTCCACTGTCTACCAAGCCTTTCCTCTTATTGCATCTCTTCGTCCTGCTGCTCGCTGCGATGCTTTAAACGTAACGTTTCTTTCTGGTATTTCTGTTGATACATTTTCGAATCAGATATAATCAGGCAATCCTCGATTGAGGTACCTTCGTTTGGTTTAATTATGCTCCAGCCAAAGCTTACATATACTTTGAATTCCCAATCATTTTCTTGATTCATTTGTTCCAGCTTATCTTCGAAGCGCTCTATGAACTCTCCATTCCGATCACTACGAATTCATCTCCGCTGACACGAATGCAAAGTTCATCGTCTAAAGCAGCAGAAAGAAGTGCATTCGCGACGGTCTTAATCGCGATGTCTCCGTTTGCATGACCAAAATTATCATTGATATATTTTAATTTATCCATATCGGCGGAAAAAACCATCAACTTCGTCTGACGCTTTCTGCACAATTCCAGATACTTTCTGCCCAGCTGTACCAGCGCTCGCCGATTATATAATCCCGTCAGTTCATCCTTAATTGACATGTCCTCCAGCTGATTCACCAGTCGCTTTACGACATTATGAATTCTGATATTCTCCAATGCATTACAAACATTGATTAACCAACCCTGATAGGAGGATTTGTATACGTTTGTACCGGTAAAGCTGATTGCGGTATAGCCGTAACATATCTCCTGGTAATGAAGCATGTTAAAGAAGAAAATCTGAGGCTCTTTACCGACATGCTCCGGCGGTAATAGC
>JAGFXQ010000033.1 GCA_017861355.1 Bacillota bacterium | reverse complement strand
ATGATGGATTGATGTAATAATACCTGATTGAGAACAGAACCTAATACATAACGACTGTTCGGGGTGGTAACTGCCTTCTCCACTGCTTCCGAGATAGCACAGCCGAGGCTGCCACCGGTGGTAGGGTCTTTGGATAAGATCATCTTGCCGACCTGAGTGGTATCACTGGGGCTGGGGATGATATCTGCTCCGAAGGTCTGCATAACGGATTTGCGGAAGGGCTTCTGCTCATAAGACACCTTAACCATGAATACCGTAAGTGGTATATTATAATAGGAACAAGCTTCTGCCAAAGCGGTTCCCCATTGTCCGGCACCGGTCTCGGTAGTCAGGCTGGTAAGCCCTTGCTCTTTTGCGTAATATGCCTGAGCGATGGCGGAATTCAATTTATGACTGCCTGAGGTATTATTACCTTCGAATTTAAAATAAATCTTAGCAGGTGTGCCAAGCGCTTTCTCCAAATGATAAGCACGAATCAGAGGGGAGGGACGATACATCTTATAGAAATCCTGAACTTCTTCCGGAATATCAAAATATCTGGTTGTGCTATCCATCTCTTGTTGTGCCAGCTTCTCGCAGAATACAGGATATAGCTCCTCCACCTTAGCCGGCTGTAAGGTTCCCGGATTCAGGATCGGTGCAGCCTGTTCCTTCATATCAGCTCTCAGATTATACCATTGTTTGGGCATCTGATCCTCGGTTAGATATAGTCTGTGCGGAATTTTCATTGACATAATGTTTGCTCCTTTCAATATTTTGCTGATCCATTATTTGTATTAGGGTATAAAAAAAGCCCCTGCCTCAGTAATTCTACTGGGACAAAAGCCTTGAATACTTCTGCGGTACCACCCGGTTTGGTGCCATGCACCCTCTCATTCCATATACCTTCATATACGCTTCCTTGTTAACGGATGAAGATTCCGTCGGGCATTACTGGATAGTTTCCTATCGTTCTTCCCACCCTCATAAGCCCATTCAATATTGCCTTATTACTGCATTCGCACCCTCTGCAGCTCTCTGAAAATAATAAGCGATATCTACTCTTCTTACTCATTGGTTTGTTATATTTATTAATTGATATCAGTATAAACGCTGTTTTAGCAATTGTCAACTGCATATTTATGAGAAATTATGATTATTATTAAAAAAATTAATGTTTTGTGAATTACGTATAAATTGCGAGTGAGGATTTGGTAAAAATGCTAGCTATATTGTTCCAGACTCTTCATCAGCTCCTGTCTAATTCGATCTCTAAGGTGCGGAGGATTTAAGACCTTTGCACCGGACCCATATTGCATGATCCATCGAACCAGTTCATCCGTTACAGCTGTATCCCGGATAAAATTAATGCCGGTTTCTGTAACGACAATTTCATCTGCAAGATCGGATTCGTACTCCTGTATGTACTTTGTGGTAGGCCCATCGAAGGAAATGATAATCTGCTCCACCACATTACCGGACAGATGGATGAATTTACTACGTGCCTTCTTAAGAAAATAATCGGAGGGGATAAGAAAAGTCTCCTCCAAAGGGGTAATGGCCTTGATGCGGGATACGCGAAAATCCCGGATATCATTTCTCAACTCACAATAACCCACCACACTTAAGGCTCCGTCATTAATCATCAATTCATAGGGATGGATGATACGGATGGTATCCTCATCACCGCCAAAGCTATGATAAATGACACGGACCTTTGTCTTATTACGAATGGCAGATTGAAGACGGTCCTCAATCTCCGGATTCACTTCATCACTGATATAATCATTGGTATTAATGGTTACCAGACCACTAAAATGCTTTATGAATTCGCGATTTAGGTTCGTGGTATTGTCAAGAAGCTTATGAATCAGCTCCTGTGCCGTCTTACCCATGGTCATATATTGATATGGCTTTAATAACTCTAACAGAAAGGATAGTGAGATGAGCTCGGGTGAAGTAAAAGTGATGTCGCGGAGACGGAATTTGTCCGCAGTATAGTAGGTCTTGCCGTTTCTAGCTTCTTCTGTAATAAAACAGATGCCGGAGAGGCTGTCGATATCACGGCCGATGGTCTTCTTATCTACGATGACATCCCATTTCTCCAGGGAATCGTGAATATCGTTAATTGTATATCCACGCTTGTTTTCTGAAAGTAACAACAAGATAAATATTTGTCTCTCTGTTTGAGCCATATCCTTCATAGATGATTCCCCCCTGTTACGAGTTTCTTCTTATTATATAATAACATTAATTGTGGATTTGATTTCATAACGTATTATGAGCTGGTCGATTACTACAATTAACTATATCTTACTATAGTAATATGGATTATTCAAGAATAAGAAGTAGGGGGAGTGGATATCTTGATTGTATTTATTGCCCGAAATATAGATAATTAATAAATTTTCTGGCTTTCTGCAGTATCAAAAAAGTCCTTGACAATTGCTGTGTAAAAATATATAATCAGTTAGCGTGCAGATTCCTGCATGCGATGTATTTTTTATGCGCTTTTTGTTGATGCTTATATAGTATCATAATGAGCGGAATTAAACCACAGAATTCCAACTAATAACAAGCGGATTGGCGAACCAATTCATCTTGTAGCTAACAATTTTCAGGAGGTGAAAAATTAATGCCCACATTTAACCAGTTAGTAAGAAAAGGTAGACAGACAGTAGAACACAAATCAACCTCTCCTGCATTACAGAAGGGTTTCAATTCCTTAAGTAAGAGAGCAACTGACATTTCCGCTCCTCAGAAGAGAGGCGTATGTACAGCAGTAAGAACAGCTACTCCTAAGAAGCCTAACTCAGCGCTTCGTAAGATTGCCAGAGTTCGTCTGTCCAACGGAATCGAAGTAACAAGCTATATCCCCGGTGAAGGTCACAACCTTCAGGAGCATAGCGTTGTTCTGATCAGAGGTGGTAGAGTAAAGGATTTACCCGGTACTCGTTATCACATCATCAGAGGTACACTTGATACTGCAGGCGTTGCCAAGAGAAGACAGGCACGTTCCAAGTACGGTGCTAAGAGACCGAAGAAAGACGCTAAGAAGTAAAAATTACTAAGTAAACAGTTAAGTGCCGGATTAATTTTTCGTTTCCGTTTGATTTGTATTTTCTGTGGGTTACAGATTGAAATTAATGGAATACGTTCCGTTTGGATGATAAGTTAAACTGTGCACGAACACAAACGGTGGAAGGAAAGACTTCCATTCAGAACAAGTATAGTAAGTGGATGTATTAAAATTCAACTATTGAATCGTCCGTTCATCTACTGAAGCAATTACTTGTAAGTGAGTACCGTTGAATTAATTTGACTAGCGATTTGTTAATACGCTAGCATCGTTAAGGAGGGAAGAAACGTGCCAAGAAAAGGACATATAGCAAAAAGAGATATATTGGCTGATCCGTTGTACAACAGTAAGGTTGTATCAAAGCTCATCAATAGCATCATGTTAGACGGTAAGAAGGGAACATCCCAGAAGATCGTATACGGAGCATTCGAGAAAATCGCTGCGAAGACCAGCAAAGAGCCTGTTGAAGTATTTGAAGAGGCTATGAATAACATCATGCCCGTACTTGAAGTTAAAGCAAGACGTATCGGTGGTGCAACTTATCAGGTGCCGATCGAGGTTAGACCTGAGAGAAGACAAGCGCTTGCGCTTCGTTGGTTGACTTTATTCTCCCGTAAAAGAGGAGAAAAGACCATGCAGGACAGACTTGCAAATGAGATTATGGATGCAGCAAACAACACTGGTGCATCTGTAAAGAGAAAAGAAGATATGCATAAGATGGCAGACGCTAATAAGGCATTTGCTCATTACAGATGGTAAAATGATATTATCATAGCATGTACTTCTGCCCGTAAGGGCATGACACTAGGAAAATGATATTATCATTGGTTATCAAGATGAATTCATAGGATAAAGCGATCGTAAGATGCCGAACTATAGGATTCACTTGCAAAGAATTAAGGAGGAATTATCCTTGGCAGGAAGAGAATATCCGTTAGAGAGGACTAGAAATATCGGTATTATGGCGCACATCGATGCTGGTAAGACAACACTTACCGAGCGTATTCTGTACTATACCGGTGTTAACTACAAGATTGGTGATACTCATGAAGGTACTGCAACCATGGACTGGATGGCGCAGGAACAAGAAAGAGGTATCACAATTACTTCAGCGGCTACTACATGCCATTGGACTCAGGAATTCGAGCATAAGAAGATCCCCGGTGCTTTAGAGCATCGTATCAATATTATTGATACACCTGGACACGTAGACTTTACTGTAGAGGTTGAACGTTCCTTG
Source organism: Bacillota bacterium (assembly GCA_017861355.1). Lineage (GTDB taxonomy): Bacteria > Bacillota > Clostridia > Lachnospirales > Lachnospiraceae > Mobilitalea. The sequence continues at coordinate 16,007 of JAGFXQ010000033.1, read as the reverse complement.
CGTGTACTTGATAGTGCGGTTGGTGTATTCTGTGCAAAGGGTGGCGTTGAGCCTCAGTCCGAGACAGTATGGCGTCAAGCTGATAAATACAATGTACCTAGAATGGCATTCGTTAATAAGATGGACATTTCTGGTGCAGATTTCTACAATGTAGTAAGAATGATTAAGAGCAGATTAGGTAAGAATGCAGTTCCGTTGCAGTTACCGATCGGCAAAGAAGATACCTTCAAGGGAATCATTGATTTATTCGAGATGCAAGCTTATTATTACAAAGATGATAAGGGCGAGGATATCGAGATTACAGAGATCCCGGATGATATGAAGGATCAAGCAAATGAATACAGACAGGCAATGATTGAGTCCATCTGTGAGACAGATGACGATCTGATTGAGAAGTTCTTAGAGGGCGAGGAGCCTTCTACAGAGGAATTAAAAGCTGCGCTTAGAAGAGCTACCATTCAGACACAGATTATCCCTGTATGTTGTGGTTCTGCTTACAAAAATAAAGGCGTTCAGAAGTTACTTGATGCTGTTATCGAATATTTACCTGCACCTACCGATATCCCTGATATCAAAGGTACAGATGAAGACGGTAATCCGGTTATCAAGAGATCTTCTGATGAAGATTCCTTTGCAGCATTAGCATTCAAGATTATGGCCGATCCTTTCGTTGGTAAGCTTGCATTCTTTAGAGTTTATTCCGGTACCTTAAATGCAGGTTCCTATGTATTGAACTCAACCAAGAACAAGAAGGAACGTGTTGGTCGTATCTTACAGATGCATGCGAACAAGAGAGAAGACCTTGAGAAGGTTTACTCCGGTGATATCGCAGCAGCAGTTGGTTTGAAGGTTACTACAACCGGTGATACCATCTGTGATGAGAAGTTCCCTGTAATTCTTGAGTCTATGGAATTCCCGGAACCTGTTATCAATGTTGCAATTGAGCCTAAGACAAAAGCTGGTCAGGACAAAATGGGTGAGGCTTTAGCAAAACTTGCTGAAGAAGATCCTACATTCAGAACTTACACCGATGAAGAGACAGGTCAAACAATTATCGCTGGTATGGGTGAGCTTCACCTTGAGATTATCGTTGACAGACTTCTTCGTGAGTATAAGGTAGAAGCAAACGTTGGTGCTCCTCAGGTTGCATACAAGGAAGGCTTCACCAAGACCGTTGAGGTTGATAGCAAATACGCTAAGCAGTCCGGTGGTCGTGGTCAATATGGTCACTGTAAAGTTCGTTTCGAGCCTATGGATGCTAACGCAGATAAGGTTTATGAATTCGTTAATGCTATTGTTGGTGGTGCTATTCCGAAGGAATACATTCCTGCAGTAGATGCTGGTATTCAGGAAGCAACCAAAGCAGGTGTTCTTGGTGGATATCCGGTACTTGGCGTTAAAGCTACCTGTTATGATGGTTCTTACCATGAGGTTGACTCCAGTGAAATGGCGTTCAAGATTGCCGGTTCCATGGCATTCAAGGATGCGATGCATAAAGCTGGTTCCGTACTTCTAGAGCCTATCATGAGAGTTGAAGTAACTGTTCCTGAAGATTACATGGGTGATGTTATCGGCGATATCAGCTCCCGTCGTGGTCGTATCGAGGGTACAGAGGATATCAACGGTACTAAATTAATCAGAGGTTTCGTTCCGCTGTCAGAGATGTTTGGATATTCCACAACCCTTCGTTCTAAGACTCAGGGCCGTGGTGCTTACTCCATGTTCTTTGCATCTTACGAGCAGATTCCGAAGAATGTTCAGGAGAAGGTTTTATCTGCTAAGGGTAAATAATTCAATCGAATGAACGTGCAGAAGGTGATTTTCCAAATGGAAAGTGTTCGACCCTCTTGCATGAAGTAATAAAAAAGTTGTTATCTCAGTTGTTTATGCTTGAAAATATTTCTAAGTTGAAATATAATAGGGCATATGAGGCAATATATAAACAAGCCCAATATGCAGAAGACGCAGTTTTCTCTTGGAGACTACGTTTCCAATGGGAAAATGTTCGGACGTTTTCCTTGGGCATAAAATCATTTGCTTATAAGCATTTATTATTTTAAAGGAGGACGTTGTAAAATGGCAAAGGCTAAATTTACAAGAAACAAACCGCATTGTAATATCGGTACTATCGGTCACGTAGACCATGGTAAGACTACTCTTACAGCAGCTATCACAAAGACTCTTCATGAGAGATTAGGTACTGGCGAGGTTGTAGCATTCGACCAGATCGATAAAGCTCCCGAAGAGAAGGCAAGAGGAATCACAATATCTACAGCTCACGTTGAGTACGAGTCCAAAGCTAGACATTACGCTCACGTTGACTGTCCTGGACATGCTGACTACGTAAAGAACATGATCACTGGTGCTGCTCAGATGGATGGTGCTATCCTCGTTGTTGCTGCTACTGATGGTGTTATGGCTCAGACAAGAGAGCACATCTTACTTGCTCGTCAGGTTGGTGTACCTTACGTTGTAGTATTCATGAACAAGTGTGACATGGTTGATGATTCCGAGCTTCTTGAGTTAGTTGATATGGAAGTTAGAGAATTATTAAATGAATATAACTTCCCTGGCGATGATACACCTATCATCCAGGGTTCTGCTCTTAAAGCTCTTGAAGATCCTAACGGTCCTTGGGGCGATAAGATCCTTGAGTTATTCGACGCTGTTGATACATGGATCCCGGATCCTGTAAGAGCAACAGATAAGCCTTTCTTAATGCCTGTAGAGGACGTATTCTCCATCACTGGTCGTGGTACAGTTGCTACCGGCCGTGTTGAGCGTGGTGTTCTTCATGTATCTGAGGAAGTTGAAATCGTTGGTATCAAGGAAGAGACACGTAAAGTTGTTTGTACCGGTATCGAGATGTTCCGTAAGCTTCTTGATGAGGCTCAGGCTGGTGATAACATTGGCGCACTTCTTCGTGGTGTTCAGAGAGCAGAAATCGAAAGAGGACAGGTTCTTTGTAAACCAGGTACAATTAAGTGCCACAAGAAATTCACAGCTCAGGTTTACGTATTAACTAAAGAAGAAGGCGGACGTCATACTCCTTTCTTCAATAACTACAGACCTCAGTTCTATTTCAGAACAACTGATGTTACTGGCGTTTGTAACTTACCTGCAGGCGTTGAGATGTGCATGCCTGGCGATAACATCGAGATGAACATTGAATTAATTCATCCGATCGCTATGGAGCAGGGTCTTGGCTTCGCTATCCGTGAGGGTGGTAGAACCGTAGGTTCCGGTAAGGTAGCTACAATACTTGAATAGTCGCGTAGGCTTTAAAGCCTTGTGAAAGCATAAAAGAACTCCCAGTGTAAGCTCGCTTACAACTGGGAGTTCTTTTGTGCTTTCAAAGGGCGCAGCCCGCGCCCTCGAAGCTGCGTGCAGGTTCGAGGGTGACAAGGCATTAAAGCCGTAAAGTTGCCACAACCTGCGGTCTAGTGTAGCAAGGTATTTAAAGCTGTAAAACGTGCCACAACCCAAGACCGAGTGACGTCAGTCACAAAGGTCGGAAGTATAAAGCAAGCTCATGTCAGGAGCTCTGATATCACAAAAGTTCACATTATTATAATTCATTTCTTTTCCAATCTTTATATATTCTTAAGGATTTCTTTATGACATATTGAATATTTAATTATATAATTCTCGTTATAATTAATTGAACCAATTTAATCCATATATTCCAGGATCTAAGTTGTATTAAAAGAACCGCATTACAGCACAGCATCTATGGCTTACCAACTGTCGTAAGGAATGCTTGATCAACCAAAAGGGAGGACACAAAAAAATGAAATTTGTTACACGACCAATCAGGGTCATATTAGCTTTACTACTGATTGCTTTCGTCGCTGCTGGGTTAAAGCCAGTGACTGCAAAAGCCGAGGTTGAAGCCAGAATTACAGATACGATAGACCTGACAGGTATTATGCGCAATTCAGAAGGTGATCGTATTATGTTGAATAAATACGTTACAAGGGCTGAATTTGCACAAATGCTGGTACAATCTACGATGAGTAAGGGGAGCATGAAGGAAACAAAAACAACAAGATTATTTCAGGATGTGAAGCTAAACAATACAGGGGCTGCATATATACAGGCTGCTGTTACCAAAGGATACATGAGTGGGTACTTGAAAGGCAAGTTTAAACCAAATCAAGCAGTGACACTGAAAGAAGCGGCATATGGAACTCTTGCAGTTCTTGGTTACTCAGCATCGGATTTTAGTAATCAATTATCCGGTAACAGATTGGATAAATTCAAAGAGTTAGGCCTTGATAAAAATATTAATAGAGCAGAGACTGACGAGTTGACAAGAACAGACTGTGAGAATTTGTTCTACAATCTACTAAATGCGAAAGCTAAAAGTGGGGAGATTTACGCAGTTTCACTAGGATATTCTGTTGACTCAGATAACAAAATTGATTATCTGAGCTTATTAGAGAAGACAACAAAGGGTCCCATTCTTGCTATGGGTGATTGGAAGAGGCATTTATCGAAAGATGTACAATCTTATAACATATACCGCGGTAATTCAAAAATCATAGCCGAAAGCATCAAGGATTACAGCGTTTTATACTATGCCGAAAAAACAAATAAGATGTGGGTATATGATAATAAGATATTTGGTTCTCTCGAAGATATAACCTATAATAACGGTAAACCACAAGCGATCATGGTAGAAGGAAAAAGCTATGCTATAGAAAAACCCGAGGACATTAGAACTGCCATGGAGCAAGAGGGCATTAAGAAAGGAAGTATGGTCACGGTACTCATTGGGAGAGATGATAGAGTGGCTTATATTTTACCTATGCAGTCCAGGTTAGCTGGTGGAGATTGGAGATCAATTCTTGGATTCGATGCGGACCAGGGAACGATTTATAAGAATGGTATGATATTATCCAGTGCTGAGGTGAAGAGTACCGACGTGATCTATTATGTGAAAGAACTAAAAACTGTCTGGGTATACAGTAAGACAGTATATGGAGTACTGAGTACGATTACTCCGTCAGTTGCTCTGCCGGAGAAGGTAATCGTTGCAGGTGATTCATACAGTTTGGACGGTGTGCCGGTTTCCTCCTACACCTCGAGTGTAAAAGGCTTAAATGATATGACGGAGAATACCTGGGGAAGAAGGCTGCGTGAAAATGCTATCCAGGAGGGTGATAATGTGATGCTTTCCTTTGGATACGATGGAAAAGTTGTTGAGATCAGTAAGGTTAATAAAATGTCGGTAACCTTAGGCGGATATGTACTTGATGTTACTGATAAATTGGTGAAGAACGAATACAAAGAAAACAGCGTAAAAAAGGTAATTCGTGTGGTTGAAACAGGTGGTTCTGTTCTTGATCTCGAATGCAATGATAGTACTATTACAAAAGGCAACATTGTGGAGATCAGATTTGTGAATGGAAGAACAGATATAGTCAAAATTGAGCCTTCTTCCGTTAATAGTATAACCGATTTATCGCTCAGAAAGTTTGCTGTCGATGCGAGGATAATCGAGGTAAAGGATCTGAATTATGTGAAACTGACGGTAGCCAGAGCGAAGGATATCAAGTGGGGTAATGGTAACGCATTGTATGCTAAAGTGAACTCTGCCGGCGATATTACGGACTTAGTACTTTATAATGTTACCGATTCCTTCTATCAATATGGTTTACTTATGAATGTAGCGTTTCCCAATTATGAGAGTGGGATCTATGGATATCGATTGACTCTGGTTATGGATGAAGAATTAACTCTCTCATCCAGCGATATATCTTATGATATCAATCCCGGACCGAAGGCACTTCGCTTTGAAGGGGATAGTCTGAAAGAGATGAAAACACTGCAGCAGGTCAGATTGAAGTACATTAGTGGAAAACAGGCTAATAACGGTGAGACAGTATATCAAATTGCGGATGATGTCCTGGTATTTTATTATCAGAGCGGAGAGTATTTCAAGGGAACCTTTGACAGCTTACCAATCGGTGGAAGCTATAACATTGATGGATATATGGAGAATGGGAAGGGACCGATCCATATCATCATAGTGACTAAATAAGGAAAGGATCAGGCCAAATGAAAAAGATCACTTTTAAAAAGCCAGTCAATAGAAAGATCATACGAGGAGTTACTATTTTAGCATTAGCTGGCTTAATTATTGTATATTTTGTAAGAAAAAATCAAGCTGCGGTGGAGGAAGAGCCTTTTTTTACTGCACAGGCAGTAATAGGAAGAGTAGAGACTTCAATATCAGGAAAGGGAACACTCAACCCTGCCAATCAGTATGAAGTGAAATCCTTGGTGAAAGGTGAACTGCTCTCTGCACCGTTCGAAGAAGGAGATACAGTTAAGGAGGATCAGTTATTATATCAGATCAGCACAAGTGAAATAGAGAATAGTATCAAAGCAGCAGAATTAAATGTAGACAAAGTTAAGCTTTCTTATAGTGATTATCTTGACAAACAGTCAGAACTCCAGATTAAATCGAACAAAGGAGGTTATATTAAGAAGCTGTATGTGAAGGAAAAGGACACCCTACAGGTAGGTTCCCCGATTGCAGATATTTATAATGGGGAGACCATGTATCTTGACCTCCAATTTCCGTCCTATGAAGTGGGAGATTCCTGGATTGGCAAGAAGGCCTCTATTACCATGGAAGCTACAGGAGAGAATTTGCAGGGAAAGGTAACTGCAGTTAGTGATATGGAAGAAGTTATTGATGGTGGCATTCTTGTTAAGAAGGTTACGATCTGCGTGAAGAATACTGGAGGTATCAAAGCCGGGGATCAGGCAGAAGCGGTTATATCAGACATAGCATGTTATAGTACCGGAACCTTCCGTGCAGAGACGGAGTTTACACTGGTTGCTGAGACGTCAGGAAAGATCGACCATATATCAGTGAAGGAAGGTAAATGGACCAGCGATGGAGAAGAGATCCTTTCCCTGTCTTCGAAGGACTTAGGCTTACAAATAGAAAGTACCAACCTGAGCATACGAGAGGCGGAACTTAATCTGGAAACACAGAAAAATCAAATGAAGCAATATACAATCACCGCTCCAATTGCCGGTCAGGTGATTAAAAAGAACAAAAAGCAGGGGGATACGATTGACCCGCAATCTGACGCCCAGGCCGGACCGATGGCAATCATATATGATATGACTTATCTTTCCTTTGATATGAATATCGATGAGCTTCAAATCAGCAGGCTCAAGTTGGGACAGAAGGTTAGTATTAAAACAGAGGCCTTTCCTGAAGATTCTTTTGAAGGCGTGATTGAGAAAATCAGTTTAAAAGGGGATACCAACAATGGAGTAACCTCCTATCCTGTTACGGTAAAGGTCCAGGAATATAAAGATCTCATGCCTGGAATGAATGTAACCGGAAAAATAGTTGTAGAAGAGGCCGATCATGTCCTTACTATACCAAGTACTGCCCTACAAAGAGACAACATGGTGTACGTTCAGTCGGAAGGAGCTGTTTCAGAGGAAGGTTCCGTTGTTCCTGACGGCTTTAAAACGGTTCAAGTGGAAATTGGATTAAACGACGGGAGCAGTGTGGAGATTAAAAGCGGTATAAAAGAGGGAGACACGGTCTATGTTCCTTTTGACATGAACGCATCTGGAATTACAGCCAATGGTTCAAGCATAGTAGTGGAGTAGGGGGATTCATGGAAAAAGAAGCACTTATTGAATTGGTCGATCTTTATAAGATTTATAGTGTTGGCGATACAGAGATTAAAGCGAATAATGGAATTAATATGACTATTTACCGGGGAGAGATGGTAGCAATTATCGGTAAATCCGGAAGTGGTAAGTCAACTATTATGAATATCATTGGTGCACTGGATACTCCAACCAGTGGGCAGTATTTATTGGAGGGGAGAGATGTGAGTAAGCTTAAGGGAGATGATTTGGCTGAAATCCGGAATAAGACCATCGGTTTTATTTTTCAACAGTACAATCTTCTGCCAAAGCAAAGTGTACTCGACAATGTCGCACTACCGCTACTTTATGCCAGGATTGGTGATCGGGAACGCAAAAAACGTTCTATGGAGGTGCTGAGAAAAGTTGGGCTCGAGAACAAACATAAAAACTATCCGACTCAGCTATCCGGAGGCCAGCAACAGCGTGCCTCGATCGCAAGAGCATTGGCAGGGAATCCATCGATCATTCTCGCAGATGAACCTACCGGTGCATTAGATTCGAAAACCAGCAAGGAAGTAATTGATATATTGCATCAATTACATGAGGAAGGTAATACAATCGTATTGATTACCCATGACCGATCCATTGCCGCAGAAGCAGAGCGAATCATACAAATATCAGACGGAACCATCGTCTTTGATGGCGAAGCAAAGGAGTATAACCATGACAATATGGCAGACGTTGAAAATAGTATGGGGTAATATTATTAAAAACCGTATGCGATCCTTTTTAACCATGCTTGGTATGATCATCGGAGTTGCCTCGGTAATTCTGCTGGTCAGCCTGATGCAAGGCTTTTATACCAACATGTTGGATTCCTATGCAGATATGGGAATTAATAATGTCAGTGTTACCATAAATGGCAGAAATGGAAATATGATGCTAACGGAAGCAGATATGTACCAATATGCAAAGGATCATAGTATTGCGATAAAGGGAGTAACACCAACGGTTTTCTTTCAGGGAACCATTTATAAAAATGGTGAGAAAATCGAAAATTCATCCATGAAAGGTGTAGATGAGTATTATACACAATTGATCAAAAAGGAAACCGAGACAGGACGTACCTTCAGTTATTCCGACATGTCGACGCAACAGAAGGTATGTGTGATAGGAAGCTATGTTAATCAAAGACTATTTGGGGGAAATGCGAAGAATGGCGATACGCTGAGTCTGAATGGAGAAGAGCTGCAAATCATTGGCATTCTGAAACAATCTTCGGATTCCTCAGAATGGTCTTCAGATAATTGCCTCTATATTCCTTATACAACAGCAGCAAGGCTATACGGCTTCGGAAGTGTAAGCTCTTATGAATTCTTTATTAAGGACAGGGCACAGGTTTCCTCCGAGACGAATAAGATCAAAGAATATCTCTTTCATACCTTCCGCGATACCAAAGCTTATAACGTAAGTAATATGGTGGATATGCTGAAAGCAATCGATGGGGAGATGTCCATCCTGACATCCATGATTGCAGGAATAGCAGGAATATCACTGGTGGTTGCAGGTGTTGGAATTATGAATATTATGCTTGTCTCTGTATCAGAGAGAATCAAGGAGATCGGTATCCGTAAATCCCTGGGAGCAAAACACAGAGATATTATGCGGCAATTTGTACTGGAAGCCGGAGCAACCAGCACAATCGGGGGCGCTCTGGGAATTGCACTTGGAACGGTATTAACGATAGAAGGTGGCAAACTGCTGAAGATAAATGCAATGCCGACGACAAGCAGCATGGTATCTGCTTTTTGCATCTCGGTAGGCATTGGAATCCTATTCGGATATCTGCCTGCACGTAAAGCAGCAAAGCTGAATCCGATCGATGCTTTAAGGAGCGAATAATTATTAGAAGTATTTTCTTATTAATTAAGCTTATCCTTCAATAAAAATATGCCGATATATAGTTGTAAAAGTGTATTACCCAACTTTATTGTTGGAAAGATCATATGGAAGCTTTAAACGGTATAATAGTATTACTAGTAACCGGATCATAAGACTGGATGCGAGAAGCGTGATCGGAATTGATTTTAGATAATCCGCAAGGTAATATTGGTGACTATAATTATACTGCCAGAGACTAATCATAAAAAGACTGACCAAATATGAGGCGGAGTTAGTAATATAGCGAAGCTTTGTATATTTGTATTTGGTTTTTATAGTATTAAGCAGGAAGGGATCATCCTGCACAATTGCAAGTAATACTTTGTTCTGACTTTTCTTGCTGTAATCTTTTGCAGCAGAGGATAAGATCGGAGGAAGAAAAATCAGAAACAGCAGAATATATAAGGGTGAAATAGGAAACCTCAGAATTCCAAGATAAAGAGCCACGAACAGTAAGGCAAAGGATAGAATCCATTTACTGATCATTAACGCTCTGTGATTAGCAACAACTCGTATTTCGTTTTTCATTATGGCTGCCTTTTCGTTCATGAAGCTCTCCTTTTGATGTATTGATCTGGTACATTAGCGTCCAGCGTTGATGTTTAGATTAATTATAAGTTATTTGTAACTATTCCTCAACCCTTGTTTTGCATCGATCTTTGTCGCAAAACTTAAGTTTTTAAAATAACCTTTGATAAATGCGATAAAAGCATATATAATATATACGTATATGTTTAAGTTGCCGAAGTTTGGAAAAAAATATAGGATAGAATAATAAATATACAAATAATCTCGAATTCGTCGGGATCAATAATAAGAGGAAAGTTACTTGTTCATGAGACTTCATGAAAAGGAAAGGAGTTAATTATGTTAGGTAGTGATATCGGTATTGATTTGGGTACGGCCAGCGTATTAGTTTATATAAAGGGTAAGGGAGTAGTGCTAAAGGAGCCATCGGTTGTGGCTTTTGACAGAGACTCCAATAAGATTAAAGCAATTGGTGAGGAAGCAAGATTAATGCTTGGTAGAACACCAGGAAATATCGTTGCAGTTCGTCCGTTAAGACAAGGCGTTATCTCGGATTATACAGTTACTGAGAAGATGCTCAAATACTTTATCCAGAAGGCGGTCGGCAGACAGAGATTCCGTAAACCCATCATCAGTGTCTGTGTACCCAGTGGTGTAACTGAGGTTGAGAAGAAGGCAGTAGAAGATGCAACCTATGCAGCAGGAGCAAGAGATGTTCATATCATCGAGGAACCGATTGCAGCTGCAATTGGTGCAGGTATTGATATCTCCAGACCCTGTGGCAATATGATCGTTGATATCGGTGGCGGAACAACAGATATCGCAGTTATCTCTCTTGGAGGCACCGTAGTAAGTACGTCCGTTAAGATTGCCGGAGATGACTTTGATGATGCGATTGTTCGTTATATGAGAAAGAAGCATAATCTTCTGATTGGTGAAAGAACCGCAGAGGATATCAAGATAAAAATCGGTTCTGCATTCCGCAGACCGGAATCCGTATCTATGGAGGTTCGAGGACGTAACCTTGTAACCGGTCTTCCTAAGACGATTGCAGTTACCTCCGAAGAGACAGAGGAAGCATTAAAAGAAACTACCTCTCAGATCGTAGAAGCCGTTCATAGCGTGCTTGAGAAGACTCCTCCGGAATTGGCAGCAGATATCGCAGACAGAGGTATCGTCTTAACCGGCGGTGGCTGCTTACTGTATGGACTGGAAGAGTTGATTGAAGAAAAGACAGGAATTACAACGATGACTGCAGAGGATCCGATGACAGCAGTAGCAATCGGAACCGGTAAATTCGTGGAATTTTTGGCTGGTAAAAGAGACTAATGTAAATTAGCTATAGCTAATTTACATGGAAAGAACTGCGAAGTACGCACAGTGGTGCGAACTCCTTGTTCTTTCAGGTAGTGGCAAAGTGCCTGCGTCTTCCTCGGCACAAACTTATTCAAAGGGCAGGTAATACTTAATTAATGGAAAGAACTGAGGTATGAATTATGCATTCTCAAAGATAAACTAATAGATGTTTTTATGTTACGATTATTATTTTTGTTTTGCAGGAAAGAGGTTGATGGTATGGTAAAGGGATTATATACAGCTTATACCGGAATGGCGAACGAGCAAAAAAGGCTGGATATCATCGCAAATAATCTTGCAAATTCAGCTTCTGTCGGGTATAAGGAAGAGAGCGTAACAAGCCAAGCCTTTGACCAGATGTTGACGTTAAAAATCAAAGATGCCTCCGAAGCCTTTAATGATCACCCGATTGGTCGTATGAGCATGGGCGTAAAGCTCGGTGAGGTGTATACCGATTATGGACAAGGATCGTTAAGACAGACCTCCAAGACCTATGATTTGGCCTTAGAGGGCAAAGGTTTCTTTGCAGTGTCGGTGACAGATAAAGCTGGAAATGTAAGTACACAATACACACGAAATGGTTCATTTACCATGACCAAGGATGGTTACATCGTGGACGAGGATGGAAATCACCTGATGGGTGAAGGCGGAGAGATACAAATACCCACCGATGCAGCAGCGGTTGTGATCGATACAACCGGAGGGGTATACGCCGATGGTGTCTATGTTGATACACTCAAAATCGTGGATTTTGAAGACTATGATTACTTAACCAAGCAGGGAGATACAAGATACCAAGCACTGGAGGGAGCAACAGAAGCCAACAGTAATGCTTTGGTAAGACAAGGTTTTACAGAGCAGTCCAATGTTAACGTAGTATCCGAGATGGTAGAGATGATTTCTATTACCAGAGCCTATGAAGCAAATCAGAAGATAATTAAATCGATTGATGGTACATTGGAGCTTGCTGCAAATTCAGTAGGTAAAGTTTAGAGTTGATTCTAAGGATCAATAACAGGAGGAATTGCATATGATGAGATCTTTGTGGACAGCAGCGTCCGGTATGATTTCACAGCAGACCAATGTAGATACGATTTCTAATAATTTAGCTAATATAAATACAGTTGGTTTTAAGAAGGAATCAGCAGAATTCAAATCCCTGCTTTATCAAACGATACAGGGAAAATCCACGGATAATAATGGAGATGCTAAACCCTACGGGATTCAGGTAGGACTTGGTGTACGTAATTCTGCAATAACCTCACAATATACCCAGGGAACCTTAACCGAGACAGGCAATGACTTTGACCTTGCTCTCGAAGGAAGCGGTTTCTTCATGGTGCAGACACAGGATGGGGGAACAGCATATACCAGAAATGGTTCGTTCCTGTTAACCGTAGGTCCGAACGGGGTTACCCTTGCTAATTCAGATGGTAATCCGGTGCTTGATACCGAGGGACAGCCCATTGTCATAGAGGATCAGTATACTGCTACCGACATCACGATCAATGAACAGGGAGAGTTATGTTATCCCGATGAGACCGGATCTGCATCACCGATTGGAATTAAGATTGGTATTGCGCAGTTTAATAATCCCTCCGGTTTGGATAAAGGTTCTAACAGTTTACTGAAAGAATCGGATGCCTCAGGAGCTGCCCGCTTAGAATCGACGGACATGGCACTCACCCAGAGCAGAATTCGTCAGGGGTATCTGGAAAGCTCCAACGTTCAAGCAGTAGATGAGATGGTTAATTTGATTGTCGCACAGCGAGCATATGAGATGAATTCTAAGATAATTACAGCGTCCGATGAGATGCTGCAGCAGGCGAATAATTTAAGATAGAATAGGAGCTGAGCTATTATGGATATGTCGGTTGGATCGAACTCAATCAATTCTATTGCCGCGAATTATATGAATAAATCCTCAAAAGCCTCCGGCTTGGAATCCACTCTGAAGAATAGCGAAAATGCATCGGATGAGGAATTAATGGAGGCATGTAAGTCTTTCGAATCTTATCTGATGGAACAGGTATTTAAAGGGATGGAGAAGACTGTGATGAAGGATGAAGATAAGGAAAATGATTATCTCGCACAGTTTGGAGATAAGTTATATGAAGAATATGCGGGAAAAGCTACTGAAAATGGAAGTATCGGTATCGCACAGATGTTGTATGATTCCATGAAACGTAACTCATAATTACATAGGCTCATGGCTGAGAAGATGGAATAATAATTATATATAGTATCGATATTAGAAAGACCAATTATGTCATTTCATACTGAGTCCACATTTTGAGGATTTAGTTGGAATGACATTTTCTTTGTAGAATAGAAATCAGCATGGAGGTAAGTATGTCAGAGATTATAGAGGGATATATTTCTCGAATTATATATCGCAACGATGAAAATGGATACACGGTTTTAAGCCTTCATGCAGAAGAGGAAGAAACGACCTGTGTTGGTACCTTTCCATTTATCAGTGAGGGTGAATTTGTACATCTTACCGGAGATTATACCGCTCATCCTGTCTATGGGCAGCAATTTATAATAGAGGCTTATGACATAAAGGAACCGGAGGATCTGTATTCCATTGAACGCTATCTCAGTTCCGGTGCAATTAAGGGCATCGGTGAAGCATTGGCTGGTAGAATTGTAAAGAAATTTAAGGAAGATACCTTTCGTATCATTGAAGAAGAGCCGGAACGTCTGGCTGAGATAAAGGGAATTAGCTCGCGTATGGCGAGGGAAATATACTGTCAGTTTGAAGAGAAGAGAGATATGCGCAGCGCTATGTTGTTTCTTCAGCAATACAATATATCCGGTAATCTGGCTGTGAAAATCTATACAGAATACGGTCAGAGGATGTATGACATATTGAAAGAGAATCCTTATCGTCTTGCCGAGGATATTGCAGGGGTTGGTTTTAAGACAGCAGATGATATTGCTAAAAGGATTGGAATCGGCAATGATTCTGACTACCGTGTTAAGGCGGGTATTCTGTACACACTGCTTCAGGCTAGTTCCGAAGGGCATGTCTATCTGCCGGAGAAGGATCTGCTTCAGAGAGGGAAAGCGCTTCTGCTATCGGAGGAGGATTCAATTCAAAGACAGCTGACAGCACTTGCCTTTGAGAAGAAAATCATGATTAGGGATGTCGGTGAGGAGAAGCATATCTATTCAGCTATCTATTATTATATGGAACTGAATTCGGCCAGAATGCTGCATGATCTGAATATCCGATATGAAGTTCGGCCGGAGACGGTACGAAAGAGAGTCACAGCGATAGAAGAGCAATTTGAGATAGAGCTGGAAGAACAGCAAAGAACCGCAGTAATGGAGGCGGCAAGCAACGGATTACTAATCGTAACCGGAGGACCCGGAACCGGTAAGACGACCATTATTAATACCATCATTAAGTTTTTTGAGTCGGAGGGACTGGATATTCTGCTGGCCGCACCGACAGGAAGAGCTGCAAAGAGAATGACGGAAACGACCGGTTATGAAGCAAAAACAATACATCGTTTGTTGGAGCTTTCGAAACTGACCGAGGACCAGGAAAACAAATTTAACTTTGAGCGTAATGAACTCAATCCATTAGAAACTGACGTGTTAATTATAGATGAAATGTCTATGGTCGATATCACCTTAATGCATGCATTGTTAAAAGCAGTGTCGGTAGGATCCAGACTGATCTTGGTTGGAGATGTCAATCAGCTTCCCAGTGTCGGACCGGGTAATGTGTTGAAGGACATTATTGAGAGCCATAGCTTTAATGTAGTTAAGCTGACGAAGATCTTTCGCCAAGCAACGGACAGCGACATTATCGTAAATGCCCATAAGATCAATGATGGTGAACATATCCGGCTGGATAACAAGAGTAAAGATTTCTTCTTCTTAAAAAGACAGGAATCAAATGTAATTGCAGCAGTTATGATTAATCTGATTAAGAACAAATTACCCAATTATGTGAACGCCACACCATTCGATATTCAGGTTCTCACACCGATGAGAAAAGGTGAGTTGGGAGTTGAGAGACTGAATCAGATACTTCAGCAGTCGTTGAACCCTCCTGCTAAGGATAAGCGTGAGAAAGAATATCACGAGACGATTTATCGCGAAGGTGATAAAGTGATGCAGATCAAGAATAACTATCAGATCGCCTGGGAGATCAAGAACAGCTTCGGTATCACTACGCAGACGGGAACAGGTATATTTAATGGAGATGCAGGGGAAATTAAAGAGATAAATCTATTCTCTGAACATTTACTGGTGGAATTTGATGATAATCGAATTGTCGATTATAGTTTTAACCAACTGGATGAACTGGAACTGGCGTATGCGGTTACCATTCATAAATCCCAGGGTAGCGAGTATCCCGCAGTCATCCTTCCACTGCTCGACGGTCCAAAGCTTTTGTTTAACCGTAATCTGCTCTATACGGCAGTTACCAGAGCAAAGAGCTGCGTAACAATCGTTGGCAGTGACACGATGCTTCAATTTATGATTGATAATAAGAACGAGTCAAATCGATATTCCGGTCTATGTGAACG
>JAGFXQ010000438.1 GCA_017861355.1 Bacillota bacterium | reverse complement strand
CCGATGCTCT
Organism: Bacillota bacterium; assembly: GCA_017861355.1. Taxonomy (GTDB): domain Bacteria; phylum Bacillota; class Clostridia; order Lachnospirales; family Lachnospiraceae; genus Mobilitalea. The sequence goes on along the minus strand of JAGFXQ010000438.1, from coordinate 2,707 downwards.
TGATCAACGGCTTCATCTGGGGTGTATGGCATGCTCCACTAACCGTGCTTGGTCATAACTATGGCACCGGTTATACAGGTTACCCTTTTACCGGAATTCTTGCTATGGTTTTCTTCTGTATCGTTATGGGAACGATCTTTTCCTATATCACGATCAAAACAGGTAGCTGTGTTCCCGCTATCTTTGCTCATGGTGGGCTTAACTCCATCGCAGCAGTAGGGATTTATTACTCCGTGAATGGAGGTAATCCCTTTATCGGACCTGCACCTACCGGAATCGTCGGCGGTATCGGATTTATCATCATTGCTGTTATCTTAGCTCTACGTATGAGGAAGGATGAGAAGCAGGCAGCTACCTTGCAGAGCTAAATTGTTATAATGATTAATCATTGTCGTTATCATTAAGACAAATTCACATTTCATAAAAGAGCTAGATACTTCTCACTCATAGATGGTTGAGCCCATCTGCCGGTGATGTATCTAGCTCTTTTATTGTTTGCTTATTGACTTCCCACTGATTGCAGGCGGCGAATATTCTCTAGAATTTCAGCCTCACTGCTTTTCGCATCAATACTTCTGCTGATCGTCAGCGCCTCCTGCAAGTAATGATAGGCCTTATCTGTCTCTCCTCGACCACTATATATTTTTCCCAAACTAGCTAATATACCTATCTTACTTTTCTGGTTACTGCTTTCTTCCTGTACAGCTATGGCTTTCTCGTAATAGTCAATTGCTTCCTCTGATTTCTCCATAGATAACATAAGATTACCAAGGTTATACAGTACATCCCTCTCCCCCTGCTTGTATTCATATTCTTTGCATATTTCAAGGGACTGGTAGAAACAGCATATGGCCTGATCAGAATCTTTCAGCTTCAGATATAGGATTCCCAGATTGTTAAGTTGCAGTATCTCACCAATCTTATAATTTGTCGTTCTATAGATTTTCAAAGCATCACGATAGTAATGTGCCGCGTCATCAAAAGCTCCGTCGTCGGCATAAATGTTCCCCATAAGGCTAAGTGCATTTGCCTGTCCCTGTTTATAGGATATCTTAATATGTAACTTAAGTGCTTTGTTACAATATTCCAGAGCATTAGTTGTGTCTCCCAATAATCGAAAAGTCGATCCCAGATTCAATAATTGATTCGCCTCCCCTTGTCGTCCACCAATTTCTATATTGATCTGCAATGCTTTTGTAAAATAATGAAGTGCTTCCTCATATTTCTCTTTTGAGTTATAGAGGTAACCAATGTTCGCCAAGGTATTGGCTTCTCCTTGTCGATTACCACTTTCGCGGTGGATCTTCAATGTCTCCATTTGATATTTCATTTCTTCATTCTGCTTTATATTCTGATATCGTTCATAGATCTCAGGCTTCCGTAACTGAATTTGATCCATTATTTGATCTACCACCGGCCGCTCACCGTGCTCTGAATGCACACTGGACAGAATCTCTTTCAGATTCTCCGGCTTCTGAAATTCTGTAGATCTGATGCATTGGAACATCAGATCCACTCGACCTAATACAATCTCAGAGGGGACTCCTTCTGAGACAGAACCCAAATTAGTATGTAGGAACATTGCTACTTCATAATGGTTATTGAATTCCTTCCCTGTCTGGCTGACCCTGTTCTTCACTGCCTTCTGAAGCCTCTGCAATGCTATCTCACCCGCCAGCACCAATCCGTTGAGCTCATCCAGTATCTGATATTCTTCATAGGACAATTCACCACTGTAAGGCTTATAGACCAGGTCATGCTCCACCTCCGCCCAGGCGTGCATCAATGCCGAAGCTATCTGAATCTCAATCAGTGTATTCGCATATTGTCTGGTATCCTCCGACAGATCCTTCTCCTTCAGATATACCCTGCAATGCGTAGCCCAATAGCCGGAGAAACGCTTCTGATATATATCATTTATTGTCTCTTCCGCTACTTCTCTGCCGGGAAATACTCTGAGCTCCTTAACCTGGAAGTTCGCTTCAATGAATTTCTGTACCTTAACTAAGTCACCCGGAAAGTACAATGCAATGCGTACCCCTGCTAAATCGGCGATATCCTCTTCTATCTCTTCAAACGAATCATAATTTGCCCTGCTGGTTACGATTGTCCTGATACCCATCTGCTCCATATTGGTTTCACATAAATGAGCACAGTTTCTTCCTGCTTCTCTATAAAAATCAATCTTTTTTGCATATTGATTCAAAAATTCTTCAACAACCGACATCAAAATCGCATCCTTTCCTTACTACCGTTCTTCTCTGAAGTAAGCCTCACCCAGACTGGCCGGTGGTTGGTTCTCCTGCTTATTACGACGGCTTGTAATAACTAATACAATTATTGTAACAAGATAAGGAAGGACCTTGCACAGCTCCTGTGTTGCTCTTGTTAGTCCCGGAAGGTAAATATACAGGATATATAATCCACCGAACAGAAAAGAACCCCAGATGGCATTGGAAGGTTTCCAAAGCGATAGTATTACAAGCGCAATCGCCAGCCAGCCTCTGTCCCCGAAGCCGTTATTCGTCCAAGTTCCTCCAAGGTATTCCATTACAAAATAGAGACCCCCAAGACCTGCGATTGCCGATCCGGTTACGGTTGCAATATATTTATATTTTGTCACACTGATTCCCGCTGCATCGGCCGTTGCAGGACTTTCTCCAACTGCGCGAAGATTTAAGCCTTTTCTCGTTCTGGTAAGAAAATA
>JAGFXQ010000198.1 GCA_017861355.1 Bacillota bacterium | reverse complement strand
TCAGGAATTCGATTATACCCACATCAATAAAGCACCTGCAGTATTTGATATTGTGAAGCTTCGTTGGATGAACGGGGAATATCTGAAGAATATGGAGTTTGAGAAGTTCTATGAGCTTGCACTTCCTTACATCAGGGAGACAGTTAAAAAGGATCTTGATTATCGTAAAATTGCGACTCTGGTGAAGACCCGTATTGAGACCTTGGTGGATATCAAGGGAATCATTGATTTCTTCGAGGAACTTCCGGAATACGATCTGGAAATGTATACTCATAAGAAGATGAAAACTGATTCACAGAGCTCTCTCACGGTATTAAAAGACCTTCTTCCCAGATTCGAGGCATGTGAGGATTACAGCGAAGCTGGAATTGAGAATGTTATAATGACTTATATTGCAGAGCAGGGAATTAAGAATGGTCAGGGCTTGTGGCCAATCAGAACTGCGGTATCCGGTAAGCAGTCAACTCCGGGTGGAGCATATGAGATCATGAACATCCTTGGTAAGGAAGAAAGCTTGTCAAGAATCCGTACAGCAATTACGCGATTAGGTGCAAATTAGGGTGAAACCAAAGTGTATATCGCGTGCAAGCACGCATTGCACACTTGGCACAAACTAACACAATGAGCAGGCATGTTAAATAAGTGGGTATATCAGATAATAATTTGTTTCGTCAGTCGTTAATAGAAAATCAACAGTAATCAAAAATACTCCATTTTAGAGAGGCATACGTATGAATATTCAGATGAATCAGGCACAGCAGCAGGCGGTGCTTCATAAGGATGGACCTATGCTGGTTCTTGCCGGCCCAGGCTCCGGTAAAACGCTAGTGATTACCGAACGTACCAAGCGCCTGATCGATCAGGAGGGGATACCGGAGGAACAGATTCTGGTAATCACTTTTACGAAGGCAGCGGCCAGCGAGATGCGAGAACGATTTCTGGCAAGTCGAGGAGCGCGACAGACGAAGGTGAACTTCGGTACATTTCATGCAATCTTTTTCACTATATTAAAATATGCGTATCATCTGAATGCAGGTAATATCGCCAGAGAAGATGTACGGTATCAAAGTATGAAGGAAATCATTCATCATTACGGTCTGGAGTACGATGATGAGAAGGAATTTATCTCTGACCTTTTCTCGGAGATTAGTCTGGTGAAAGGGAGCAGGATTGATCTGGCAAACTATTATTCCGTCAATTGTTCTGATGAAGTCTTTCGGAGTATCTACTCTGATTATAATCATAGATTAAAACAATCGAAGCTGATTGATTTTGATGATATGCTGTTGTTGTGCTATGAGTTATTATCACAACGTGAGGATATTCTGAAGATGTGGCAGAACAAATTCCACTATATTCTGATTGATGAATTTCAGGATATTAATATGGTCCAATATGATATTGTAAGGATGTTGGCACTGCCCCAGAATAATTTGTTTATCGTAGGGGATGATGACCAGTCAATCTATCGGTTCCGAGGGGCGAAGCCGGAGATTATGTTGAATTTCCCCTTGGATTATCCGGATTGCAAGAGAGTCTATCTGGATCAGAACTATCGTAGTAACCCATCGATTATTCTCTCGGCGGGTAGACTAATCAATCACAATCAACATCGCTTTGCAAAGCAGATCAGTCCCGTTAAGACGTCAGGTCACGAGATTGTTGTAAGACATTTTGATACGCTTTCCGAGGAAAATCAGGGTCTGGCACAGGAGATTCTGAGGCTTAATAAGGAAGGAATAGAACTTCATCGAATGGCAGTATTGTTGCGAACCAGCTTGGGCTCCGGATCTCTGCTTCATAAATTGATGGAATATAATATTCCCTTCACCATGAGGGACACTCTGCCAAATCTCTTTGATCACTGGATTACTTCAGATATCATCGCTTACATTAAGCTGGCTATGGGAAGAACGGATCGAAGCTTATATCTTCAGATTATCAACCGGCCGAAGCGTTATGTGAATCGGGAGTGTTTTGATAGCTCAGAGGTGGATTTTGAATCGGTGAAGGACTACTACGAGGACAAGAACTGGATGTTGGAACGACTGACTCAGTTCGAATATGATCTTGGTATTCTGGATGGTATGAATCCTTACGCTGCAGTGAATTACATCCGGAGGGGCATCGGTTATGAGGATTATCTAAAGGAATATGCAGAGTATCGTAAGATGAAAGCAGAAGAACTGTATGATGTTTTGGATGAATTACAGGAGAGTGCCCGTGGCTTCAAGACCTATGAACAATGGTTTGAGCATATGGAGGCATATCGGGAAGAACTGAGAAAACAAACGACAGACAGTAAGCAGCAGAAGGTTGACAGTATCACAATAGCAACCATGCATAGTTCGAAGGGATTGGAATTCCAGGTGGTTTTCATTCTCGATGCGAATGAAGGAATCACTCCTCATAAGAAAGCAGTCTTGGAAGCAGACCTGGAGGAAGAGCGTCGGCTCTTCTACGTGGCGATGACCAGGGCAAAGGAGCATCTATATATCTATAGTGCGAAGGAGCGTTATAACAAAAGTGCTCAGTGGTCCCGTTTTGTTGATGAACTTCGGGAGCAAGAGGAGAATAGCAAAGATTAAGAGTGTAGGATCAAAGCTAAGAATAAGAGAAGTATTTGGTTGCTTTAATATTATAAACAAGAGGCTGTTAATAATGAAACGGAACATTCCTGACCTTGCAGGAGTAAAGGTTCCGATTCATCGTTAACAGCCTCTTCTTACGGTTCATAATTAAATGAAATTATTATTCCTCTGTTTCTTCTGCGTCTTCTAACTCGTCATCAAACATCTCGTCATATTCTTCAGAATCTAACAATTCTTCGAATGCATCGGCAACTGCTTCAAACTCATCATCATCGTCGATGTTCAGAAGCTGAGGCTCATCATCGCCTTCTTGGATAAAGCGATATAAGAACACGTTATCGTCCTCTTCTTCGCCTTCCTCTGGCTGTAAAGCAATATACTCCTTATCATCTACTGTGAAAATCTCTAATACGATGCAATTAATCTCCGTACCGTCATCTAAAGATAATGTAATTGAATCATGCTCGTGATCGTGATCGTGACCGCAGTCGCAGCCGTTTCCGTGATTATGCTCACCCATAATACTACCTCGCTTTTTAAATTAATGGCTAACGAAGGAATGGCTTCGTTCGTTAGTGAATTCCTCGCAAAAACCTGTATAGGAATATAAGTAGAATGTACCAGATTGAGGTAAAAAATGCAAGCAGAAAAACGGAAATTAAAATAATATCCGAAGATTTGTACGTACGCTTTCTCGATTACATAGCCGCAGCGTACGTTCTGCTTGGCAGTACCTATCCCGTGTGCTATAATATTGCTATTGCTATTGGTACTGCAATGGTCAGCATCTTAATTGAAAGTATCCCGTTAAGGTGCTTTTTTCACGGCAGTTGCGTCAGCGGGGGACGGATCGTCGTATGCATAGATCTATAACAGAAGAATTCATTATATAACATAGATGAGGAGCAGTGTAGGGATGGAAGAGGTAAGGAATATCAGAATATCGGTTCGTAATCTTGTAGAATTCATCCTTTGCTCCGGAGATATTGATAACACCAGAGGAAAAAATGAAATCGATGCAATGCAGGCCGGAGGCAGAATGCACCGAAAGCTTCAGAAACAAATGGGGGCTAATTATACGGCAGAGGTTCCGCTTAGTATTACGGTACCGATTACAAGAGAGGATATTACCTTCGAGTTAACCATCGAAGGAAGAGCGGACGGTATTATTAATAATAGCAATTCGATCATGGAGGATTTCTCAGTACTTATATTCGAGGAAGAAGAAGCGAATCCGCCGGAGATCATCATCGATGAGATCAAGGGAGTCTATATGGAGCTATCCCATCTGTCAGAGCCGATTGGTGTACACCGTGCTCAGGTAATGTGTTATGCCTATATCTATGCAAATAAGTATGAACATAGTCATATCGGGATTCGCCTAACCTATTGTAACTTAGAGACGGAGAATATACGTTACTTTGAGGAGAACTTGTCCTATGAAAAGCTGAGGGAATGGTTTGATCATTTAATAGAGGAATATGCCAAGTGGGCAGTGTGGCAGATCAAATGGAAAGAGAAGAGAAATGCAGCGGTCAAAGCCTTGGATTTTCCTTTTCTGTACAGGGAAGGTCAGAAGGACCTTGTAACCGGTGTCTATAAGACAATCCTACGTAAAAAGAAGCTGTTTATCGAAGCACCTACCGGTGTCGGGAAGACAATATCAACGGTATTCCCCACAGTGAAAGCCATGGGTGAGGGAATTGTAGAGAAGATCTTCTATCTGACGGCCAAGACAATTACAAGAACTGTAGCGGAGGACACTTTTCGGATTCTAAGTGAACATGGTCTTCATCTGAAAGTAGTTACCATCACAGCCAAAGAGAAGGTGTGTATCCTGGATAAACCGGATTGCAATCCCGGTGCGTGTCCAAGGGCTAAGGGCTATTTTGATCGGGTCAATGATGCAGTCTATGACTTGCTGTTGAACGTAAATGATATTACCAGAGATGATATCGCTTCCTATGCTGAGAAGCACTGTGTCTGCCCCTTCGAGATGGGGCTGGATGTCACACTATGGTCGGATGCAATTATATGTGATTATAATTATGCCTTTGATCCGAATGTTTACCTACGGCGCTTCTTTATGAATGAAAAGCCTTCTGATTATGTCTTTTTGATTGATGAAGCACATAACCTGGTTGACCGGGCAAGAGAGATGTATAGTGCTGTTCTCTATAAGGATGATTTTCTTGAGGTGAAGCGACTGATCAAGGATAAGAGTGCGAAACTATCTAAGCTGATTGAACACTGCAATAATGATCTCTTGAAGCTGCGAAGAGATTGTGATGATTTCGAGGTATTGGATAATGTGGATGGTTTTGTAATACATCTGATTAGTCTGATGACGGAATACGAGATCTTCCTGCAAGAGGGCTTTATCACAGAGGGAAAAGAGGAGATTCTGAATCTGTATATGAATATTCGGCACTTCCTCAGTATGTATGAGCTACATGATGATAAATATACGATATATACGGATTATGAGGAGGACCGTTTCCGGCTTAAGCTGCAGTGCATGGATCCTTCTAAGAATCTGCAGACCTGTATGGACCGTGGACGTAGTGCAGTACTTTTCTCCGCTACGTTACTTCCGATTAATTATTATCTGGAACAGCTGGGGGGTAAGCAGGATGATTATGCGGTATATGCGCCTTCTTCCTTCCTGACAGAAAATAGATTAATCATGATTGGCACAGATGTCAGCACCAAATATACCAGGAGAAATGAGACAGAGTATCGTAGAATACTTGAATATATTAAGAGCTTCACGGAGGCCAGAATCGGAAATTATATGGTATTCTTTCCTTCCTATCAGCTGCTTCAGACTGTTGCGGAGCTTGCAGCAGGAGAGTTGGAGGGGATTGTTGCGCAGAGTAGTAATATGACGGAATCTGAGAAAGAGATGTTCTTAGAGGAGTTCATTGATGATCCGGTGAGCAGCCGGATTGGCTTCTGCGTAATGGGTGGGATATTCAGTGAGGGAATTGACCTAAAGAATAATCGTTTGATCGGTGCTATTATCGTTGGTACCGGTCTACCGATGGTATGCAATGAGAGAGAGTTGTTCCGTGGATATTTTGATGAGAAGAATGGTGCTGGCTTTGATTACGCCTATCTTTATTCCGGAATGAATAAAGTACTGCAATCTGCGGGAAGAGTGATACGGACCAAGGAAGATCGAGGCGCAATCCTCTTATTAGATGAACGTTTTACGCAGAAGCAATACTATAATCTATTTCCGAGGGAGTGGTTCCCGAATGTATCTGTGAATCTGAATATAATGAAAGATATGCTTCAACAGTTCTGGAAGGATGAATAAGGAAGTATTTAAAAATGCAATCCGCTGTTTGCAAAGGGATAATCGGTATCTTTCGTGAGAAAATTCTTGCCGGTAAAGGCACGGAAGATCAGATTGCATAGATAATACAGAAGAGATCCCAGAATACCTCCGAGCATCGCATAGATGATATCATCAATGTCTGCACGCTGAGGGATAATTATGTACTGGGTAATCTCAAGGATAACGGGAAGAAAGAACAGCGCTAAGAATCTCGGGAGGCGTGATTGCCTACGTAGCAGGAGCGTTGCTTGGAAACCATAAGGCAGGAAGATCAGAATACGCACCAACAGATAGATAAGAATATCGCTCAAAGGTATAATTCCGTACAGGTAATCTTCAATGAGTATGGTGATCGCTTCAAAGGGCATGATATTAGCAGCATCCAGAGTACCACGATAAGCGAGGGGAAAAGCATTGGCCCCAAAAAATCCATAACAAAGGACACCGAGGTAGATAACAAAGAAGAGAAGACTATGATTCCGATAAAAGGAATTATAATCCTCAAAACGTGTTCCATAATCCAACATATTCCGGATAAAACAATAGAGGCAAGGCAGAAGCCAATCAATAACAGCGATTCCAAGCATCGTGCCGGTATAGGGCAAGAATGCTTGATCCTTGTTCAGAACGGATAAAAGAATAATCACAGCACTTATGAACAGAATCAGCGAGGAATAATTGAAACAAGCTTCATAGGTAGAGGTCTGTTCCAATAGAAGGTGACAGCTAATCAGTGTTAACAAGATTGCGACACCCCAGATTACATAGAATGCTGCAAAAAAATAATATATTACAAATTGAATGGAAATCGTAATAATACTTAGAAATATAATCAAGGATGAAACTTGAATATGGGTTCTCCGTTGCATCTTAACGCCTGCTTTCATTATAGAATCATTCGTATTTGTTCGTGAACACAGCCTACCTTAATGTGAGAGCATACTGCAGGGACTTCACCGTCGGTATGTACTGCACAGTTTATATCTGTCTTGATTTCTATCTCGGAGCAGTGGAAGGTCTCCACCCCTTTATGCTTTATATGTTTACCGGTGAAGATCGTCGGTAGAAGTACGAATACTTTAGCTCTACTTAACCCATGAACCAGTGTAACCGTTAACAGTCCATCCGTCGGATCAGCGCCCGGAGCCATGAGTAGGCCACCACCTTCATATTTGTGAATCATATTGGATATCAGAAGTGAGGCAGCAAGGACCTGCTTTATGGCAATTGCAATATAGACAAATTTACCGGCACCAAAACGGTTAAGACTCTTCTTCAAGGGAGATTCCTGTACTTCAAGACACACAGAAGCATCATAACCCATACCGCTGGAACAGGTAAAACGTCGCGGTGCCTGCACTTTATCAAGAAAGTTAATCACTCCATGATCCAGATATTTGAACTTGGTAGGCTTTAATGTATGTGATAAAGCTTCCAGAGGATCCTTTGGTATCTTTAAACTTCTTGCCAGATCATTACTCGAACCGGAGGGAATATATCCAATAAGAACCTCATCAAAATGATCAATCCCATTCATTACTTCATTTACAGTTCCGTCGCCACCCAGAATGACAATATTTTTAATTCCGGCATTTTCTTCGCAGATCTGTCTTGCAAGTTCTGTAGCATGTCCCATATGTTTCGTGAATACTGCATTATATTCGATTTTTTGCTTGTCCAGCTCATCCTTTACCACCCACCAGAAGCGGATTCCTCTTCCGGAGCTGGATTTCGGATTAATTATGAAATGATACATGTAATATTCTCCCTTGTTATGCACCTAATAAAGCTTATTCTTACTTAAAATATATAGTAAAATAGTATCAATGTCAATCTACTCCGGTCCTAAATCTGTTGATTTTATACAAGTAATTGAAATATATCATCGAATCATAGTCAATAGAAAAACATTCAGATAATTAAAGTAAGGATTATATATTTATTCATTACACACATATATTATTATGATGGTAACGTTCGAGGATAATTATGGAGATCTATGTAGTACAAGAAAGGGATACGATAGATGCTATAGCGGAAAGATTCGGCGTTGCCGTTGATCGATTAGCTTATGATAATGGTCTTAGCTACCCGTATACTTTGTTGATTGGGCAGGCACTTATAATTGCATACCCGAAGCAGGTTCATGTGGTTCAGGAGGGAGATTCCTTGCAAAGTATTGCAGAATTATATCAGGTATCGCTTATGCAGATTCTCAGAAATAATTCATTTCTATCAGAAAGAGAGTATATTTATCCGGGTGAAACTTTGGTCATAAGCTACAATACAGAGCGTAGCATTACAACCAATGGTTATGTATTTGCATTTATCAAGCAGGAAAACTTAAGAAAAATATTACCAAACTTAACATATCTCTCCGTTTTTAATTATACAGCAGCAGATAGAGGAGAAATCATTCAATATCGTGAGGATGAAAGTATTATAAAAATTGCTTTGGAGTATGGCGTTGCGCCGCTTCTGATGGTTTCAACACTAACCACTACCGGTGAGCCTGATGTTCAGACAGCCTATAGTATTTTGCTAAATGAAGAATACCAGGATCGGAGTATTAATCAGTTTGTAGAGCTTATGAAGAAAAAGGGATATTATGGCATAAACATGGTATTCAATTATCTGGATCGGAGCAGCCTGCCGATCTACAATAATTTTGTCCGTAAGGTATCACAGCGATTAAAGCAGGAAGGATTTATATTCATCATTACGATTAATATCACGCAGGAACTGTTGAAAGAAGACTTTCTTATTGAGGAGATTGACTATGCATCTCTTAGCCCTTATGTCGATGGAATAATCTTTCTAAAATTCGTATGGGGCGCGAATTATGATCCACCCGCTCCAATCACCAATATCAACTACTTTGAAAGAGTCATTGATTTTCTGGTAGAAAGAATACCATCACAGAGGGTAATGGTTGGAAATCCGATTCTGGGATATGATTGGCAACTACCATATATACCGAATCAATCTGTTGCAACCTCGATGACGTTGAATGCGGTCCAAGAATTAGCGATTGAAACGAATTCGGTAATCGAATTTGATGAAGTATCTATTACACCTTACTTTAATTATTACCAGGTGTTAGGGGTCCCGGTGAAACATATCGTTTGGTTTATTGATGTACGCAGTATTAATGCAATTAATGATATAGTGAAAGATCATGCACTCGAAGGCAGTGGGATTTGGAATACCATGTTCTACTATCCACAGTTATGGACCTCCATCAATGCTCGCTTTGATATCATCAAGTTAATTGAATAGTATCGAATTCGATACAGGCACCGAATTGTCCTTTCTTCATAATATGTATAGAACAACAAAACAAATAGGCATGTTGTTCGCTAAAATGAATGTATTGAAAGGAGAGTCTGGCTTTATGGATAGACGGATGTATCGCGGCACGGCGGGGAACAACGGCAACTATAACCGAGGTGGAAATGTTTATAAACCGATGGAACCTGTTTGCGGTGATGTTGCAAGCGGATATGTACCGGAGGCTAGGAACGAAAGAGACTGCTTTGATGATAATATGGAGCGTTTCCCGATTGGTATGTGCTATGTACCCTGGCAACGTTTCCACAATCTGTATGAAAATGAGTTTCAAGCTTTAGCAAACGGAACCTTGTTTAAGGAGCTTGACCTAAACTGGTATGGAAGGGGTTGTAAATAGGATGGACGGAAATAGCAGAGAAAAATTATTTGCATGTATTGAAGCTACCAGCTTTGTCTGCGATGAACTCAGATTATTTCTGGATACGCATCCGACAGACAGAGCCGCTTTAGATTATTGGACCAAAGTATCGAAGGTAAGAAATGAAGCAGTTCATGAATATACCAAATGTTACGGACCAATTGAAGCATATCGTGTTGAAGTAGATAATCGTTGGACCTGGGTGGATGAACCTTGGCCGTGGGAAGGAAGGTGCTAGGGTATGTGGAGTTATGAGAAGAGATTACAACATCCGGTTAACATTACAGAGAGAAACCCGAGATTAGCACAGGTCATCATGAGCCAATTTGGTGGTCCCGATGGCGAGCTTGCAGCATCCATGCGCTACCTGTCGCAACGTTATTCTATGCCAAACAGAAAGGTAGCAGGTCTCTTAACGGATATCGGAACCGAAGAACTTGCTCATATGGAAATGGTAAGTGCAATTGTTCATCAGTTAACGAGAGATCTTACTCCGGCAGAGATCTTAGAGGGTGGATTTGAGAAATATTATGTAGATCATACCCTTGGATTGTGGCCGCAATCTGCAGGTGGAATACCGAATAGCGCTACCTTCTTCCAGAGCAAAGGCGACCCGATCACCGATTTAGTGGAGGATATGGCAGCAGAGCAGAAGGCAAGAACGACCTATGACAATATTCTTCGCCTCGTGCATGATCAGGAAGTATGCGACCCGATTAAGTTCTTAAGAGAGAGAGAAATCGTTCATTTCCAGAGATTTGGAGAAGCACTTCGTATGATCCAGGATGAACTTGACTCCAGGAACTTCTATGCAATCAATCCGGCATTCCCGGCTGACTTTACGAAATAAATCATAGTAATCATAAGGTCAGATAGAAAGATGTAGTGATAACGAAATTTAACCCCGATCAATTTGATCGGGGTATTTTAAACCCATCGAGTTTAAGCTTTTAAGTTGCAATCTCTGAAATGAATAAAATTTTCTATATACGACATGTTCTATAATAGTAAAAATGTGTATAATAAAGGTGGTAATTACCAATAAAATAATATGAAGGTTTTAAATGAGAAAGAAAATTTTAAGTCTATTAATTTTGTTTTTATTTGTATCTAGTATAATTCCAAACAGTACAGTGTATGCAAATTCAAATCAAAATGATGAAAATGTAATTGAAATCGGACAAACTCCTGCAAAAGTAATTGTTACTCCAAATATTAATTCTTTGTGTTATAAAGGGAATATGACTAAAAATCTGCAGGATTCTAAGACACAATCAATAGCAGCAGACTATTACTCATATGAAATAACCAATATTAACCATATTACATATAATGGGTTTACTCAAATCACTAATTATGGTGCGGGTCCAGCAACAATTACCTATGAAGGGTCTAGAAGCTTCGGCATCACATGCGGTATGAGTGTAGAGGTAGGATTTGAATATTATGTAACTGTTTCAGTTGGTTTTAATGCAAGTGCATCGTATACGATTACAGCATTAGAGTCATATTCTACTAATATACCGGCTGGATACAAAGGTGCAATTATTATGAGATATAGCCAACCTCTTAAAACCTTTAACCAAGTTAAAAGATATCTAAATACCGTTGTATCTACAACACCAGGCTATGTATATGGAGCTCCATATAATACATATTACGCTCTTTCATTAATATCATTATAATAATAAAAACTACAAATAACTTTTAAATTTTACATAAAAGTTATTTGTAGTTTTCAAATATTTTTGTGAGTGAGCTATATACTTAATAACTTATTGATGGAGAAAATTTATGAAAGAGAAAACTTTAATTATTTTAGTTATCATATGCTTATTATTTACGGCATGTTCTAATGCTGATAATATAAAGGATGATATCAAAGTCAGTCAAAATACAATTCCTGACAATGATAATCAAAGTAAGCTAAGTGATCTGGAGCAGCCAATTTCTAAGATTAGTTTTAATGACCTAAAAAAGGAGGAATATGTTAATTATATAAGTATTGATAATTATATTGTATCCACTTTATATAATACAAATGCAAATTCAGAAATAAATAAAACTATAAGTATTTATGGGAAAGTTCAGACTTCTGATGATCCACAAAGTTTACATGACGCATTATCTAACAGATTTTCAAAAATCACATTGAAATCAGGTAATGATATAGTTCTTGAATCGGATGAATATTATGTTAATATATGTAAAGTATATGGTGAAAATGCATTTGAACTTGTACTAAATGTTAATGATTTATTTTTCTATAATGAAGATGAGAATATTGCTATTACTTCTGTATTATTTAAGCAATTAGATGATTATTCATTTAGCTTAGATACAAACAACTTTTTTTTAGGAATTTATAATGAATTAGAGAACCATGTTAAGATAATTGAGAGTCCTACATCTTATATAGAAATGATTGAAAAAGATAAAAACTTTACAACGTCTTATACTTTTTTAACTGTGAATGAAAACTATAATAAAAATTATGATGTTTATATAGAGATACCTAAAGATTTAAAAAAAGATGTAGAAATCATATCCTTGGATTTCAAAGAGGATGATAAAATGAAAAAAGAAGTTGAAAAAATTTTGAATTTTGAAATGACCTTACAACAAAAACAAAATTTAAAGGTAATTACAATAAATGTAATATATAAAAAATTATCTGATAAAATTATTTTTTTAAAACCTAATATAAAATTAAATATAGCAGGAGACAATCAAATAATTGCTCCTTATGTACCGTTAGTATTTTAATGCCGAACAGAAAAGTAGC
>JAGFXQ010000032.1 GCA_017861355.1 Bacillota bacterium | reverse complement strand
AGTACCAGAGACGGCAGCAAATAATCATTCCAGATCCAGATGACATCAAGAATCATAACGGTCGCCGTCGTTGGTTTGAGCATCGGAAATACAATCTTCCAGAACACCTTGAACTTATTACAGCCATCGATAGTTGCCGCTTCTTCTAAAGATACCGGTATGGATTTAACAAATCCATGATACAGAAATACTGCCATACTGGTTCCAAAGCCAACATTCATGTAGATTAATCCGCCAATTGTATTCAACATCGGAATATGTAATGTATCACGAACCCATCCCATTACCTGCATCAAAGGCATCATAATTGTCTGAAAGGGAATAATCATCGTGGCTACAAAGATCATGAACAGAATTCTGCTTAATTTATTATCCGTACGTACGAACATCCAGGCTGTCATAGAAGCCAATACAACAATAACAGCAATGGAAACTACCGTTACCATCAGAGAATTTCCGAAAGCACGTAGGAAGTTCATCTTATCCATCGCTTTTGCGAAGTATTCAAAGGAGAAGCTATTCGGTAGTGCCAGCATATTTTCATACAATTCCTGACGATTCTTGAAGGCATTCACCAGTACGATATAGATCGGGAACAGGTAGGCCAAACAGGCAGCAATTACAAGAATCTCAATGATCCATTTCATAAGCTTCTTCATCACATCTCTACCTCCTTCTTCTTCGTAATGGATACCTGTATTAATGTAATAATAGCAACCGCAATAAAGAACATGATTGCCTTTGCCTGACCATAGCCATAATTACTCAAGGAGAAGATCTCATTGTAGATATTCATCGCCATCATTTCGGTAGCATTGTTTGGTCCGCCGCCGGTTAGGGAGAAGTTCACGTCAAATATCTTGAAGCAATTCGACAAGGTGAGGAAGAGGCAAATCGTAAAGGAGGGCATAATCAGCGGGAATTTAATGCGAAGCAAGGTCTGCCAGAAGTTCGCACCATCCACCTTAGAAGCCTCCAGAATATCCTCCGGCATTGCCTGAATACCGTTGATATAGATAATCATTATGTAACCTGCCATTTGCCAGGTAGCTACAATAATCATCGCCACCAGTGCATATCTGGGATTCAACAGCCAGCTGAAGAATACCTTGGTCAGCCCGGTCATCTCTCCAATTGATTTGAATACATCCGTGAAGATGAACTTCCAGATATAACCCAAGATCAATCCACCGATTAAGTACGGCATGAATAGCATGGTTCTTGCAGCATTACGAACTCGAAGCTTACCTGTTACTGCTAATGCAAAGCTAAGTCCGAGAACATTAATCAGTAATACAGAAAATATAGTAAACAAGACTGTATGGCCCGCAGATGTGAGAAATCTTGCATCCGCGAATAATCTTGTGTAGTTTTCAAATCCAACAAAAGTCTTTTCATTCAGAGGCATTCCATCCCAAGATATGAAGGAATAACCAATACCGATGATGAAAGGTATAATTACAACTGTTGTAAAGATAAATACCAAGGGCAATACGAATAGTGCATACCAGCCCAAATCCCTTCTTTTCTTCATTCCTACTCTCCTTCCGGGCTTTTCCCTTTTGCAAAATAGTCCGGTTTTTGTACCGGCCCTATTTTGCAAAAGTTATATTGCCCTATCTAATCAATTCCCCAACGACTCTATGGCACAAATTTTAATGACGTACTTGTGTGTAAATATTTATTACGTATTCCAATTTATTACTAAAGAATAAAGAAATCTAACGATACAAGTGTGATCGTTGTATGTTAGATTTCTGTATCTCTTCAAGATTTAATTCATGACATTAGAATGTTCGCAAAGCGTGCTTTCTATTGTTTATTTTCCTGCCTGTACGAAGGCATCGGATAATTTTGTTAAGAACTCGGTTCCTGTCATATCCGTTGTGAAGAATTCCTGAGCGATCGGAACAAGATATACATCAACAATACCTGCAGGCCATTTGCTCATCGGCCAGGAGATTGTCTTACCGGCTGCTGCATACTCAGATACTGCCTGAGATAAAGGATCCAGCTTAGGACTTGTCATTGTAGTTAATACCGGAATGAAACCAAACTCTTCCATTAAGTACTTCTTACCTGTCTCACTGGTATATAACCAGTTAAGAAAGTCTTTACCTGCCTGGATCTCTTCCGGCTTAGCCTGTGAATTCACATACCAGCAAGTCGGAACGCTGGCAGCGATCTTATCATTGCCACTGATCGGTAACGGCATCATACCCATCTCAAAATTCACATCATAATCAGCGAACATACCGTAGCACCAGTTACCCTGATGAATAGATGCGTTCTTACCGGTAGCAAAGTCACCGGTCTCGGTATCATAATTCACTTCGAGAGGATTGCTGGTGTTCTCTCTGATTGCTTCCATGAACTTACCAAACTCCACGAATTCAGGTGTATCCTGCATTGTAACTTCGCCTGCAACAAGCTTGTTTATGTAATCCTGAGCATCGGCCTGTAATGCAAAAGGAGTATTTAAAATATGTCCGATTAAGAAATAGCTTTCCTGTGATAAGCTGAAACCGTTAATGCCGGCAGCTTTCTGATTCTTCAGCATCTGAACGAAGGTGTCATAGTTATTTACCTTGGAAGCATCAATGAGGCTCTTATTATAAACAAGGCCAAAACCTTCCATCGTATAAGGAATACCAACTACTTTGCCATCAATTTCATTTGCCATATTTGCTGAGATATCTCCAACAAAGGATAGATCACTCAGATCTGCAAGATAAGCTTTCATGCAGGAGCTTCTGCGACTGCATCTTTCTCTTCTGCCTTCGGTGCTTCGGTAGCTTTTGTTCCTTCTGTAGGTGTCGTTGTCTCCGTTTTCTCCTCTTTTGTCCCACAACCGGTTAAGAACAAACTGAACACCATAATTGTTGCTAGTAAAATACCTAAAAGTTTTTTCATTTTCATAACACCCTCTCCTTTTTTGGATAAAAATTAATAAAACGTTATACCATGATATTAATATATTTCCATCTATTTGTCAATATTGTTGCAATACTTCATTTATAATTGCCTATTCTTTGTTAATATTGTACACTTTTTTAATCAAAAAAGTCATGTGATCAAGTCAACATTTGTTGATAATCACATGACTTTACTAAAACATTTTGCCGTTTTACTCGTATTTTACTGATTTAAGCTAATTATAGATCTTTCACGCCTCTGATTTGATCCCGACACTTTCACGGAAAATGATCTTGGCAGCGATTTTGAACGTTTCCACATTACGCTGTCCCCGGATATTCTCAATCAGATATCTTGCCGCAATATACCCTCGCTCATAGTTCGGAATCGATACCGTGGTTAATCCCATCGCTTCGGCGAGATCGCAATTGTCAAAACCGGTCACTGCAATATCCTGAGGCACACGTATCCCATTATCACGGAAAGCCTTCATTGCTCCGATAGCCATATTATCATTGGCACACACCAGACAATCGGGTAGTTCCCGGCTGAGCATCAGTATCTTTGCTGCCGTGTAACCACTCTTCTCACGATAATTACCTGCAAAGTAGCTCTTCTGTTGAAAATCGATATGATTGGCATCCAGTGCATCACGAAAGGCTCTATAGCGTTCCTTATTATCTGCTGTTTCCTCCGGCCCGCCTACGAAGCCAAAATGGCGGTATCCACGGTCTATTACTCCTTGAATCATCTCATACATAGGTTCATAATTGTTAACAACGACGCTTTTGATCCACTCATTATTCATGATACGGTCCAGAACCACGATCGGATAATTCTCCTCTGCAATCCGGTTGAGTGTCTCATCCTGCATCTTCTTATCCAGAATAATACTGCCACTGGTCAGGCTACTATTCATATACTTCTCGCAGGATTTATCCGTACAGATAATCAGGTCAAAATCGTTATCATTCACATAATCACTGATACCATTGATGATCTTCAGATAGAAGCTGCGGTCAAAATCACTGAAATTAAATAGTATGGTATTCGGATTGTTTGACTTCAAGCCTCTTCCCGCCTGGTTTGGATGATAATTATTCTCCTCACAGATTCTATGGATCCGTTCCCTGGTCTCTTCTCCGACATTCTTCTTGTTATTAAGGACATTGGATACGGTTGAGACGGATACTCCTGCTTGTTTTGCTATCTCTTTGATTCCAATCATACGCTTTCCCCTTTTCTATGTAACAATACTGCTTCGCCTTCTTTAGTAAAATAATTTTACTATATTTGAGTAAACTTTACAATATAATCATATAAATTCTTTTGAATTATTACCAAATAAAAAAGGATGCGCTCTGAAGTGCATCCCCTAATAATCATCTAAAATTCTTATATTGATTGAAGCTAATTATTCAGTCCTTCTACAATTGCGGAATACGTAATCTGGGTCACCGCATCCTCTTCGATGATAAAGGTCAGCTTTGAATCTCCAAGTCGATATACATAGGAAGTCCCCTCTGCCGTATATTCACTCCCATACGCAGAGATGACCTCATCCAAGGTAGAACCTAGGTATATCCCTTGAGCTGTGGTTACTGAGTCATCCAGTAGATTGACATACGATACGTAATCCTTATTGCCATTCGGATAAGTGCCTAACTCAAATCCATTATAGTAATAGATCTTATCCAGACCTTGAAAAGCACAGCTGGCTGCTTCAAAGTAATCGACCGACTTCCCGAGTTTCTCTACAATTGGAGCAACATCTACATTCATCGGTATCTTAACTCCTTGATATTCGAAGGAAAATCCTTTGTCATTTGCGGATGCCTCTGCTGTTTGATTCGTTAAACTGCCTGCTGCTTCTTCTTTTCCCTGTTTATCCTCTCCTGCATTGCTGCAACCGGTAAGCAAAAACATAGCAACGAGGAATAATACTAATTTTTTCATTCTTAAATCCTGACCTTTCCTATATTCTTTCCAATTAATAAAAATGCGAAATTCAATAACTGTAGCTAATGTATTTACAACAGACCATTCCAGAGTTGATGTTAACTACTCCTCCTCTATGGACTGGGCTACCGCCCCATAACTTTTCAGATAACCGTATTCCTTCAATTCTTCGTCCTGGTCTGCTTTCATAGCATAATAGAAATCCATCTTCTTCTGCCATATTTTCGTTAATCGTTTATCCTTTCTCTGATCCGGCAGCGGATACTTTTCCTTCAGAAGTTGTCCCAGATAGCTTGTGAATTTCTCTGCTCCTGATAGATTCATATGCAATCCACCGTCATAGGTATCGGTATTATAATCAATTCCGATCTCATCTACATATTTCAGAAAGTTGATATAGGTCAGCTCATTCTCTCTGGCATACTCGACTATCTGCTCGTCCCACTCCTCATACCAATAAGGGTAGACACTCGGGGATTTGATCAGTACCAGTTCAATGTCGTTCTCCTTGCACAGCTTTGTCATACGTTCCAGATAATCATAGCTGTTCGGACCAAAACGATAATCCGGCAGCTTCTTTCCCTTTGGAACAACCGTAACCGGTTTGGTATCAATTCGCATCAAATAACCGTTATGGGATAGGGTATCCCTATGAAACATATATTTGAAATCTTCCTCTGTAAGCTCACTCCATCTGGAATGATATCGTAGCAGCGGAACCAGATAAGTAATAAAGGCTTCATCCTCCATCATGGAGGCTTTGATTGCACGAAGCTTCGGTACTGACAGTCTCATTCCGTCTAACGTAAGACGGTTGTAGGCTTCCTTTTGAGGTTCATTGTATTTCATTGCAAGAACATTATATACAACCACCTTTGGTTTCTCATAACGCAAGGTATCCTCCAGCAGATAATATGACTGCCAGATCAGCTGTTGCGCACTTCCACGGATATAACTGGTGATTCCATATTGCTCCCACAGGGTAATCGGTGATATATTCGAGAATACCTCACAGTCACCGATGAATATTACCTCATGCTCCTTCACTTCATCATAATATTCCGCAATTAGGTTGCCTTCATGAATGGTAGATATATATTTCGGCATAAGCAATCTCTGCAACAGCACCAATATGAGTATCGTGAATAGTGCTGCACCAATATGAATTAGAATCTTTTTCTTCATTCCATAATTACCTTTCTTCCAGGTATCCCTGCCCAAGCTATGTTAACTTGAGCCTTCTATTCATGACAACAGAAAGTTCGCGAAGCGAGCTTTCTATCGTTAAAACTGACTGTAGATAAATTGACTGGCATCGTATCCGACTCCGTATGCGCCCAGAATCAATATCGCAATGAACAATACGGTATAGGCAGCATATTGAAGAGAAAAAGGTCGTGCCGCCAATTTTTCCCGTACACTTCCCGAACGCCCTTGCAGACTGACCACAAGGAGCAGGGTTACAGCTGCCGTTAATACGATATAGTCCGCTATTGTTAGTCCAAGCTGCATTAATCCGCCTTGGAAAAGCTCCGAATAATTCCACCTTGTAACCAGGGTACTATACATCTGAAAGGTAGTACCTACATCCCGGTAGCAATCGAAAGCACGGAGAAAGCTCATCAGCCAGAAGGTGCGTCCCACCTGGAACAAGCGGTAAGCAAAGGTATGTCTTATATGAAACCTGGAATGAAATCTCTCATATAGCGGATTACATTCCTGTGATGCCAGGATGAAGAAACAGTTAAGCAATCCCCATACCACAAAGTTCCAGGCAGCCCCATGCCAGATTCCTGTAATAAGCCAAACAACAATCGAAGCAATATAGATGGAAACTCTTCTTCCCAGCCAATCTCCCACTCTTCTCTTGGAGCTCTTTGTTAACTCCAGCATAGATTTACTGATCGAGATAGGATAGAATAGGTATTCCTTGAACCAGGTTCCTAATGTGATATGCCATCTTCTCCAATACTCTGCGATTGACTTGGAGAAGTAAGGCCGCTCAAAGTTCTCCCTAATTCGGATGCCAAGAACCTCTGCTACACCAATCGTTATATCTATTCCGCCGGTAAAATCAGAATATAATGTAATCGCATAGAAAAACATGCCCACCAGGACATAAACTCCCTGAAACTCCTCCGGATTACGAACAATCGTGTTCACTGCGATTAGCATACGGTCTGCGATTACCAGCTTCTTAAAGAAACCCCAAAGAATTCGTTGTAGACCGAAAGAAATGTTTCTGCCGTCGATAGAATGTTCAGAAAACAAGGTTTCTTTCAAATCATCAAATCGACTGATCGGTCCCTGGATTAACTGAGGGAAAAATGATATAAAAAGTGCCAGCTTAAATATATTACGCTCATGTGGGTATTTCTCCCGATATATATCAATCAGATATCCCATGGTCTGGAAGGTATAGAAGGAAATACCCAACGGGAGAACGAAACCGATTAATGGCAGTGGTTTCGTTCCAAGCAAATTGAGAACTCCGTTAAAATTAGTAATCGTAAAAGCAGAATATTTTAACACCGCAAGGATTCCAAAGTTAATAATCAGGCACAGCACCAGCCATCTACGCTGCTTCAGCTTCATGGATGCTTTATAAGCCTTTTTTCCTTCCCGGTCAAGTGAATCCTTTTGTTCCTTCAGGAAGCTGCTTTGTTCCGACTGAAGTTGATTAAGCCGAAGGCTGATCAGATACGTGGATAGTGTAGTGGTCGCAATATAGATCAGATATCGCAACCCTGCGATACTGTAGAAAAGGTAACTGGCGAGCAGTAGCAACATCCACTGTAATTTCTTCGGTATGATATAGTAAAGAATAAATAAAATCAAAATAAATAAAATAAAGCGATATGATGTAAAAAGCATTTAAATCTCCTTGTCTATCCCACAGCTCTTCTTACTGTATCTATGCTTATTCTTCCGACAAGCGTTCTACCATGGCGTACAGGGCCTTTGCTGAATTAAAATTCTTTGGAACAATCTCTTCTACCGGGATAGTAATATCAAATTCATCACTGATATCCGATACGATTGACACAATATCAAAGGAATCAAGAATCTTATTATCAATCAAGGTATCCATTGTTTCAAAATCCACTTCGGGGTGAAGCCCGCTTAAAATTTCTATAATAATCTCCATATTTACCTCCATTCCGCCGCCTACGGCGGCACAAACAAGTTATTAACTATGAACTACAAGTCTGATTTTTATTTTGATATCTCTCTCTTAATAACACCCGATCAAGTTTACCATTGGAGGTTAACGGCATTTCCTCAAGATCTTCAATGATATTCGGGATCATATATCTTGGCAGCTTCTCTTTTAATGATAATGCCATCTGTGCTTTCGAAAGCTCACCGACATAATACAGGATGATCTTCTTTTTGATCTGATCAAACACTGCACAGGCACATTTAATCTCCTCCAGTTGATTTGCCGCACTCTCTATCTCACCCAGTTCAATCCGGTGACCCATATGCTTGATCTGATTGTCCTTTCGGGAAACAAACATCAGCTCACCATGTTCATTCAGTTTACCGATGTCTCCGGTTCGATAGATCAATTCCGGATATACTTTGTTCAAAGGATTCTGTACAAATGCTTCGTTGGTCTTATCAAAATTATTGTAATAGCCGAGTGTTAAGCCCGTTCCCCGAATGCATATTTCGCCTTCCGCGCCTTGCTCGGGAACCAGGTTATTCTCATCCAGCAAGATGATCTCTTTATTTCTAAATGGTTTACCGATCGGAAGCAGCTCTCCGTCAGTAAATTCCCGGTCCACCTCATAGTAGCAGGACATTCCGGTTGCCTCTGTCGGACCGTACAGGTTGATAAATCGTGCTCTCGGCAGATGCTTCCTCCATAGATGATATTGCTTCATCGGAAATACCTCACTTCCAAAGGCCACCGTATGCAGGTATTCCGGTATCTCCTTCTCTAAGGCTCCAAAGGAAGAGATCATCGTAAGCGCGGATACAACCCAGCAGACCGTATTAATCTTATGTTCATTCAGGAATTTAACCAGTTGCAGTGGAAACGAGAATAAATTCTTAGGAATCAGGTAGGCTGTCGCACCGAATTTCAAGGTAGGATATAGCTCCTTAAGACAGGCATCCACATAAAGCGGAACTTGCATTCCGAACACGGTACCCTGATTTATACCCAAAATATCGGATAAGGTATCGACATAATCGATGACCGAACGATGGCAGGCTACCACACCCTTCGGTACTCCGGTGGAACCCGAAGTGAATACAATATAGATCGGATCCGTATCGAGTTGCCGATCCCGAATTCCGTCCAGTACAGAACCCTCTGACGCATAGGCGATCAACTCCTCATAAAGCAGGATCTCTCCATGAAAAGATAGCTGCTCCAGTCGTTGACAGGTACTACTGTCACAAATTACCACTCTTGGCTTCAGGTTCTCAAAGATCAGTTCAATACGATGCCATGGCATCTCCTCATCGATCGGAACATAGTAATTACTGGAGTAGATCACTCCATAAAAAGTGACAATCTCCCTCGGATGCTTTCCCATAAAAACCACAACCGGTTCCTTGTAAAAGCTCCCTTTATTGAGGCAAGTACCAATTGATCTGGAATAATCATAGACCTGCCGGAAAGTATACCCCATCTCCTCATTTGCATAGGCGGTTTTATCCGGTACCTGTTTTACGATCTGCTCCAGATATTCCAATACATTTCTTTGCATTTTTCTTCCTTCCCTTTATACTCTCAATAGTTCCTCCTGCCCGGTGATCAGTACCTGATATTTCTTCTTCAGCTTTGCCTCACTCAAGATTACGGAGTGCATCGCCAGAACCTCCATCGCATCCAGATATCCCGGGCCGATGCAGAAATCTCTCTTGATTAAGGATAGTTCCGTACAACCCAGAATAATTACTTCCGCACCGTCCTGACGAAGCTGATCGGATACCTCTTCAAACCTAGTATAATCCACCGGTCGGTTTGCTTTGATGTTCTTATAGATAATCTCTGATAACGCCTGTTGACTCTCATCGCTCGGCAACACTGAGGTAATACTGCATTCCTCTAGCTCCCTCTGGAACAGTCCACTGTGTATCGTCCCTTCCGTAGCCATAATTCCAGCGCTACAAATTCCCTGTTTCTTCAGGTATAATGCTGTCTCACGGATTGCATGGATCACAGGGGCTTTGATACCCTTGGATAAGGTATCATGAAAATAGTGTGCCGTAATACATGGGATTGCGATATAATCTGCACCCATAGCCACCAGCCTTCTCCCGATTTCCATCATTGGATAGACCGGGTTCTCGGAGCTCTTACCCAGAATATAATCCGTTCTGTCCGGAATCGATGGTTTACTGTAAATTATCATCTCAATGTGCTCCTGATCAACCGCCGCTTCCGTCATCTTAATGATAAGCTCATAAAAATAGGCAGTAGCGATTGGTCCTAAGCCGCCAATGACGCCCAAACGTTTCATAGGCAACCCCCTTTGTACTCATATTAGGGGAGCTATCTTCGCTCCTATTCCTCGGGTGTTGCAGGATAAAGTGATTTATCGAAATTATAATAATTATTTCCTCTCAGTTGCGTCAATTCCGCAACCTCTTTATCAGTAAGCATAAAGGATCCCTTATGGTCCTTATTCGGGCAGGAGTCAAAATGATACCAGCCCTCTCCGCAGTTCACAAGATTCCAGTAGTGTCTGGTTCTCCCTCCGACTCTGGTGACCTCCATGTTATCAATTCCTGCTCTCGTAAGAAGTGCCTGCGCCACTGCAAAATAAGTGAAACAGTCTCCACTTCGATTCGTGATTCCACGATATGCTTCCGCCAGCCAGTCTGATTTGTCCGAATCCCCACTATACCCAATGTGCTGCTTGATCCATTGATAGATCGCATACGCCTTCTCCCGGTTTGTCATGGAGTCTTTCGTTATCTCACCCAGAATCTCATCACACAGCTGATTCACGCTATCTTCAGTAACATTAAATTCCTTCACTTCCACATGGATTGTCTTAGTAGACAGATTACCGGCTGTATCCTTCGCTGTATAAGTAACCGGATAGGAGCCCAGTTTCTTGAGATTCACTTTGCTGCTATCTACCGAATAGCTAAGCTCCTTATCCTTATTATCCGTTACTGTGACACCCTTCTTATAGGATATCGTCTCGCCAATCGTTACGGTCTTATCCAGGATGCCCTGGAATTCCGGAGCCTGTGTATCCTTCTCTACAGTCAATGTCGCCGGCAGCTGTGTGATATTACCTGCACTGTCCGTTAATACCAAGGTCAACTTCTGCTCGCCGTTTCGGTTAAAATCCGGCTCCGCCTTATAACTTACGGTAACATCACTGATGTCTTCGATCTTATCTACAAAGTCCATTGCCTCGACCTCTTCACCGACCCAACACTTTTGATCCTTTACCGTTGCCTTGGGTGCTGTGGTATCAACCACTTCGATATATGCTGTGACTATTTTACCGTTTATACTCAGCTCGATTGGATGTGTCGACGGTTGGCTGACGTCCAGAGTCTGAATGTTTGTGATAAAGGAGGCTTCATAGTCCGTGCTATTCATAAAGTCATCCATCGTGATATTTATTTTGGATCCGGCCTCCGTTGTGACAGAGCTCTTCATATCCAATACCATAAGTTTGGCCGACTTCTCTACTCTATTCTTGCCATTATATTCAACTATAATCGTTACCTCTTGTACTCCCGGCTTCGTAGTATCCGGAATTTCCCGAAAAGATACCTTCCTTTGTGCCATATCATCTGTCTCAATGAGAAAAGTCCCGGGATCTACTGTCTCATTAAGAAAGGCAACTTGATCTGCTACAGTAATCGCAGGTGCATTCGAAGCTCCCACAGGTCGTAGCTTAAGGTAGGTATAGCCGCTTATGATCAGCAGTACTTCAATACTGAGTAGCAGAATGATAATATGTTTTGTACGGTCTTTGCGCCTTTTCTGTCTTTTCATTTTATCCTCCTGTGCCCATGAGTATTATCCATATTATAGCATATTCTGTATAATTTTACCTGTTGAGTCTATATTGAAGCCAGGTATAATCTCGTATTAATCCGCTGCTTACATGTCCTTATGCAGTCCTGGAAAAACTTATCTGTTATAGTATGGTCCGATCTACTGAAATTTACACAAAAGGTTTTATTTTCTATTTTATTTATGCTTTATCTCATTTACAAAGAAGCGTCTGGGTTACAATATCCGAATAAATCTCCATTCCCTCTATTCTGGCTATCTGTATTATGTTCTCCATTCGAGCATCTCCGGGCAGAAGTTCACTTAAAGAATTGGGGTACTGCTGTAATCTCTCAGGATGGAATACAACCTCTTTCTGCCCATTGAAGATAGCCACATAAAAGATACCTGCTTCTACTAAATCCTGAAAAAAATGACTGCCGTAGGATAATTCAGGCTCAAAGCCTTCCTCCTTGGAAGCGACCTCACAGATTACCGTCATATTACAGAGTTCGGTAAAATGAACCGGCACTCCAAGGGAAGGCGTGGTGGTTCCCCAACGCCCAGGTCCAATCAGCATAACCTTCTTTCCCTTTAATACACTATTAATTCTTCCGATCGTTCTTGCAACCGAATATTTCTCTGTTTCACTAAGTTTAAGATAGGAGGAGGGCGAAATATAAACAACATAATCAATTGGAAGATGAATATTCCCTCCCATAAAATTACCCTTGGTCAGGATAAAACAATCCTGCTCCTCCAACTTCTTTGGTATCGAAACTGCCTTTCCAAGTCCTTTGGTCTGAAGAGGTCTACACTGCAGTAGGTTTATATGGAAGCTTCCGTCCGCCTTAAAATTCGCAGTGAACTCGATATCCACCGGGTAATCATAGATTCTCTGCAATAATGCCAAAAGTTCCTTCATCAGAAGTGGAAATGCCGTGGTTTTAAGCAATCCATTAAAATTCAAAATAAATGGTGTTGTTATATTAGTATTCCCCCGCTCTTGTAAACGGTCCAAGGTTTCATAATCAATTCCGGCGAATAAATCCTTTTTTACTCTGATATCCTTTGCTATGATTTCCTCTAACGGCTTTGCCATATGCATATTACGCTGCAAGGAAAGGACATCCACATAATGCTGTGAGAATTTCTTACTATCCTGATAGGCAATTAATGGTACCCGCGTTGGGTTATCCAGACTAACGATTCTTACATAATCGCCTTCGGTCCGATCCACTGCTCTGGTACCAAGCCCAAATACCAGACGTAACATGCCTGCACTACCATCCACACTTTTATCCCAGACATAAAGATTCGAAGAATTACCCACCCCTGCAATATGGGGGTAGAATTCATCATCATAATAATCTCCGGACACTCTCTGAATTAATATGGCCATTTGTTCATCCTTCATGGACAAGCCGCGATTCATACGATACTCCAGTGCATCCTGATTCATAGTGCTGGCATATACTGTCCGCACCGCCTGAGCGAAGGCTTCATATCGCTCTTGCGGTGTTCCCTGATTGACACAGAACACACTCTCATATTTACCTGCAAAGGCATTACCAAAATTATCTTCCAGCAAGGAACTGGAACGTACAATGATGGGGGACTGTCCGAAATACTCCAACATCCGTATAAACTGCTCTTGTATATCCTCCGGGAATTTGCCGCCCAAAAGCTTTTCCTTTAGCTCCGGAGCATACTTAAAATATCCTTCCTCTGTCTTTTGCAATGTGCGAAGCTTCCACCAGCCGTTTTGTACTATATAAGTATAGAAAATATCTGATCCAAGGTAGAAGGAATCATGAGGCTCCATATATGGCATGAACCGCACAGTCGCCTCGGTACTGATAATTTTTCTTGCGAGTAGCATACCCACACTCTTGCCACCGATAAAACCGGTTCCTATTTCTCTGGAGGCAATATCAAGAATATCTCCTAAGCTAAAATATCGATTGCAAAGCTCCAGCATCTTTGATTCACATCCGATCAGAAGTGTCATAAGGGTATTTTTCAATTTGATATGTTCTTCCGCTGATTTATTCAGGCTTGCCCGCGCGTTGCGAAACACAATGTTCCAGTAGTCAAGCCGATCTTCTCCCCGATGGATGCTGGAGAATAACTCTGCCGCTTCCGCACTGGCCGTAATACAGGTGGCTTCCTCTCCTTGAATCAGATGTGGGAAGAACATGGTGGGTGAATACCTTTGCCACACCTTTAGAGGGTGGAGATAGAGCTTATCATGTACATCATACAAATCCAGTAAAAGCTGGGTTGTCTCGCGGATACCAGCAATCGTACTGAAGGTATGCGCATTCCGAATAATAGCAAAGTAGGCAATTGTGTCAAGCTCATAAAGATAGGGGCAGGTAACCCGGAAGAAGTTGCCGATCATAAGATCCGAAAACCAATACTGTAACAAGTCCGTCAGGCAGTCAAACACATAAAAGGCCTGAATTCCCATATCGGTTACCATATCATGAATAGCAGTTGCAAAGCTTTCAAAACCTTTTGTGGCATCAATATCACAAATAACAATATCCGCTGCATCCTCAAGTAATGGAGCATGGTTGCCAAAGCGAACGTAGACAAGTTTGCGATGATCGTGTCTTGCTTGTTCAACATAAGGTTTTACCATCTCTTTATAACTACTGATAGAATTCACCTGCCATACTACGTTATCTCCCATCCGCAGATGATCAATTACTTTATCAAAGCCTGTTATTCCTGTACTTACCTTTTCATAATGCTGCATAAGACACCTCCTGCTTACATATTCTCTTAACCTTGTTATATCAAATTATTACCAAAAATGATAGTGTTTGTATTATCAAAAGCAATATACTTTTTCTCCTAACGGACCAGGTGCATATCCGATAAAAAACACTTTACTTCAGTACCTTAGAGTGTTAAAATTATGCTGTGTGAATTGATTAAATCACAACAGGATGAAAGGAGTCCTACCGATGAGTAAGAACATCAGAACAACTGCTGTTGATCATTTATTCGAAGCAATCTTAAGCTTAAAGGATTCGGAAGAATGTTATACATTTTTTGAAGATATCTGTACTGTGAACGAGTTGTTATCGTTATCTCAGAGATTTGAAGTAGCACGGATGCTGCGCTGTCACAAAACCTATCTGGAAATAGCCGAGAAGACCGGTGCCTCAACTGCGACAATCAGCCGTGTCAATCGTTCTCTGAATTATGGCAATGATGGATATGATATGGTATTTGCCAGAATGAAAGATCCATTTTCGGACAAATAACAAGATAGAAAAATCATATACAAGCTGAAATAATATACTGTTTCACTTGTCATATTCAATAGAAGCACCCTTCGCGATCTTTCTATTGTCATGAAAAAAACAGCTTTCATTAAGTCGTCCTTAATGAAAGCTGTTTATTGGTGTTCTATTTCTTCGAAGCCTTCTGGGCTTCGGCATTCTTCACACTAGCCGGTTTCTGTACCTTCTGGGGCTTCTCCGGTTTTTTATCCTCGGATCGTCTCTCCTTCTTCGCACCACCCATAAGTGAGCTGTCGATCATCTTCTCGATCATATGCTTTCTCATATAGACATCAAAACAAAGCATACTAATAAAAGAGAAGGTGGTCAGGAATTCCTGATCCTCCGGGTCTGTAACCTCAGCAAAAGATTCTTTTGCCTTTGTCATCTTACGAATCATATCCTTCGTTAAAGAATCGGTCTGCTCTTTCTCCAGACGAAAAATCTCCTCATAGATGTCTTCCAACTTCACTTTTGACTTATCGCCATAATAGCGATCAGTTAACGGATTAAAGATACTCTGTATATCATTAATGGACAGGATATTCTTAAAATAATAAATAAATATCAAAAGGAACATATGCTCCTTCGTATATTTCTTCTTATTTGGCGGAGGTAGCAGCTCATTCTTCGTATAGTTATTAATCATTGTCTTGGTCAGAAGCTTATCTTCGCTGTAACGCTTAGAGGATGTGAGATGCTTATCCATAAACGTCGTTACCTGATCCATATATAAATCAATATTCGGTATATCGTCCGGCATGATGTATTTGACATCCTTTAGTCCGTCAATCAAACCCTTGATATACTCCTCTTTCGTCAATTCCAATCCAATCACCTCTATCTCATTATATAGTATCCGTTACTAGATGTCAAAGCAAAAATAATCATGTGTCTAGAAGAAATAGCCAAATGAAGCATTGGCGGTTTCATGAAAATGCAGGATTGAAAGTACCTTACTCACATGCTATAATAAACATATGTTTGTGGTCAGGCAGACACATTACAATAGGACAGGCAGGTATGAAAAATGAGTATATATGACACTTTAAATCCCGAGCAAAAGCGTGCGGTTTACCACGATAAAGGACCTCTTCTGATTCTTGCAGGTGCAGGTTCCGGTAAAACCAGAGTATTGACCCACAGAATTGCTTATCTGATTGAGGAACGGGATGTGAATCCCTATAATATCCTTGCAATCACCTTCACAAATAAGGCTGCCAAGGAGATGAGGGAAAGAGTTGATAAGATTGTAGGCTACGGCTCTGAGAATATTTGGGTCAGCACCTTTCATTCCACCTGCGTACGTATTCTCCGAAGATTTATCGATACCATCGGATTTTCCAGAAGTTTTACCATCTATGATTCGGATGATCAGAAGACATTGATGCGTGAAATCTGCAAATATTTAAATATTGATACTAAGAAAACGAATGAACGCTCTATTTTGTCCGTAATCTCTAAGGCAAAGGATGAGCTCATCTCCCCAGATGAATTTGCCCGTAATGCAGGCAGAGATTCGAACCAACTGCGCTATGCACAGGCTTACAGTGAATATCAAAAACGTCTTAGACTAAGCAATGCTTTGGATTTTGACGACCTGATCTATCGAACGGTAGAGTTGTTCCAGACCAATCCGGAGGCACTGGAATTCTATCAGCACCGCTTCAAATACATCATGGTAGATGAGTATCAGGATACGAATACTGCTCAGTTCCGTTTAATTCATCTGCTGGCAAGCGGGATTAACAATTATGGAGAACGCGAATATAATCTATGTGTAGTAGGTGATGATGACCAGTCCATCTATAAGTTCCGTGGAGCTAATATTTATAATATATTGAATTTCGAAAAGGCATTTCCTGATCCTATCGTGATTAAGCTGGAGCAGAATTATCGTTCCACCAAAAGTATTCTGAATGCCGCGAATGAGGTAATCAGTAATAATCAGGGCCGTAAGGATAAGTCACTTTGGACCGATAACGAGGAAGGGGAACCCGTACATTTTACCCAGTTTGATACCGACTTTGAGGAGGCTGACAATATTACGGCCGAGATAAAGAATCTGGTGGATGACGGCAAGGCTAATTATAATGACTTTGCAATTCTATACCGAACCAATGCACAATCCCGTCTCTTCGAGGAGAAGCTGCTCTATCGCAATATTCCGTATAAGATCATCGGCAGTGTGAATTTCTATGCTCGTAAAGAAATCAAGGATATGCTCGCCTATCTGAAGACAATCGACAACGGACTGGACAGTATCGCGGTAAAACGTATCATTAATGTTCCTCGTCGTGGCATCGGTTTAACGACCGTGGACCGCATCAATGATTATGCAGTACAGAATGATATGAGCTTCTATAATGCCCTGCTGCGTGCGCAGAGTATTCCGGGACTAGAGCGTTCCGCCTCCAAGCTGTCTCCATTTATCAGCCTGATGGAAGGTCTCAAATCCAGGGTTCGTCAAGAAGGCTATGCACTGAAGGAGCTCATCGACGATATTCTCGATGCAACCGGATATCTCCGTGAACTGGAACAGGAAAATGAAGAGGATGCGCAGGATCGAATCGGTAATATCAACGAACTTGTGAATAAGCTGGTTACTTATGAGGAGAATACGGAAGAACCCACCCTGGGTGGTTTTCTGGAGGAGGTTGCTCTTGTATCCGATATCGATACCTTGGAAGAGGGTGCAGATCACATTGTACTGATGACCTTACATAGTGCAAAGGGGTTGGAGTTTCCTTACGTATACCTCTGTGGTATGGAGGACGGGATCTTCCCCGGCTATATGTCGATCTATGCAGATAATCCAACCGAAGAGATTGAAGAGGAACGAAGACTCTGTTATGTAGGAATTACCAGAGCGATGAAGCAGCTATCCTTAACCGCTGCCAAGCAACGAATGCTCCGTGGTGAGACCCAGTATAATAAGCCCTCCCGTTTTGTAAATGAGATCCCCAGATATCTTCTTAAGATG
The DNA here is from genome assembly GCA_017861355.1 of Bacillota bacterium. GTDB lineage: Bacteria > Bacillota > Clostridia > Lachnospirales > Lachnospiraceae > Mobilitalea. The sequence goes on along the minus strand of JAGFXQ010000032.1, from coordinate 766 downwards.
ACCTCTGCAGGACCACGTCGGTCACAGTATCTAACAAAGGATGAGGATGGTTACCCTACCAAACGTCGCTTTGGAGACTATAATGATGACAGTTTCTCCAATGAAATTAATTTTGATAAACCGACTCCCGGGATATTCAAACAAAATCAGGCTACCTATAAGCCTTTCATATCCGCAGAAACCAAGCAATTTGAGGGAACGAAGATGGGAGCACTGGATTACGGAGTAGGTGACACTGTAGGGCACATCAAGTTTGGAACCGGAGTCGTAACTGACATCACAAAGGGCGGTAAAGATTATGAGGTAACGGTTGACTTTCCGAATTTCGGTGTAAAAAAGCTTCTCTCCACTTTTGCTAACTTAAAAAAGAAAGATTAACGCATTTCATTGAATAAATTTTCTATATATATGAAATATTATAGTAAAGCAGCCTATGTTATGCTATACTATAGATAGTAAAAAACGACAAGTCATCCAAATTATAACAGCTTGTCATTTAAATAAGAAAGGAAGTGTTATTCATGGGAACTAAAATTGATGAACTTTTAAGTACAATGAAACTTGGTGAATTGGTACACAGAAAAGACCCAATGGAAAAAAGAAGACATGTCATCATGTGTGTCCTGGCAATGATCGGTGCCGTCGCTGCTGTCGCTGCAATTGCTTATGCTGTATATAGGTATATGAATCCGGATTATCTCGAGGATTTCGATGATGATTTCGATGATTACGAGGATGACACAGAAACAGGAGCAGAGGAAGAACC
>JAGFXQ010000197.1 GCA_017861355.1 Bacillota bacterium | reverse complement strand
GTCGCTGTACGATATTCCACTACACCTGCATTTTTAGCAGAGGTAAAAGATTTTGCATTACGTCCGCGTTTATAGATAGCACTTTCTTCTTCGGTAAGAAGATCCTTGATGGTATGATACAGTTCTGCTTGAGCTGAGGCTTGTACCAGCATGGAGCAGCGTTTGTGAAGCTTATTTACCGGCGCGTTTCCGCTCTCCACAACACAAGTCCGGATAATCAGATCAAAGATGGAATCTCCGATAAAAGCCAGGGTCAAAGGGGAATAGGTCTTTATATCAGTCTGTTTCAGCTGAAAGGTATCTCGGATCGTCCCGGCAAACCTGATCACAGGTATGGTCTTCCTTAACTCCTCTTCCATCTTACTCCCTCTCTGGTATCTTCTAAAACAATACCCTGATCCAATAACAGATTTCTGATCTCATCCGATCTTTGGAAGTTCTTATTCTTTCTGGCAGTTTGACGCTCTTCGATCAACTTCTCGATATCAGCATCCAACAGTTCTTCTTCCTTCTTGGTAAAGATACCAAGGATATCGCACAGTTTCACAATCAGCTCATAGACTTCTTGAACAAAAGCTCGGCTACTGTCGCTGCTGCAGTTTGTATTCGCGAGCTTCACTAATTCGAAGATAGCAGCGATTGCATCTGCCGTATTAAAATCGTCATCCATTGCAACTTTATATTTCTCATGTAAGCCTTGTGCATCCTTAAGAAATTCGCTCTCCTGCTCGGTGATCTTGGTCTCGGCCAGAGAATTACCGGAGAGTAAAAACTCTAATTGTCCCACCGCGGTAAGTATTCTGGTTAGTGAATTTTTCGCAGCTTCCATAAGATCCTTGCTAAAGTTCAAAGGACTGCGGTAATGGGAATTCAGCATAAAGAATCGTACCACCTGAGGATCATATTGTTCGCAAATCTCGCGAACGGTAAAGAAATTACCCTCCGACTTGGACATCTTTTTATTATCAATATTTAAGAATGCGTTGTGCATCCAATAACGAGCAAATTCCTTTTCATTGCATGCTTCACTCTGAGCAATTTCATTCTCATGATGAGGGAAGATAAGATCCTCACCACCGGCATGAATATCAATCTGCTCACCCAGGTATTTTCTGCTCATAACAGAGCACTCGATATGCCAACCCGGTCTGCCTTCACTCCAAGGCGAAGTCCAGAATGGCTCGCCTTCCTTCTTCGGCTTCCAGAGAACAAAGTCCATTGGATCTTCCTTCTCTTCGCTAACTGCGATACGGGCACCTGCTTCCAGATCATCAATCTTCTTCTTAGAAAGCTTGCCATAATCAGGGAAGCTTCTGGTCTTGAAGTAAACTGTACCATTCTTCTCGTATGCATGGCCCTTCTTGATCAGATCACCGATCATCTCGATCATACCGTCAATTTCCTGGGTAGCTTTCGGATGAACTGTCGCTTCCTTCACATTCAGGGCATCCATATCGGTACGGAATTCCTTGATGTATCTCTCGGAAATCTCCGTTGCTGATACTCCCTCTTCATTTGCCTTCTTAATAATCTTATCATCCACATCGGTGAAATTGGTAACAAAATTCACCTGATAACCTACGTACTCCAAATATCTACGGAAGGAATCAAAGATAATTGCCGGTCTTGCATTACCGATGTGAACAAAGTTATACACCGTCGGACCGCAGACATACATCCGAACCTTACCCTCCTCTAAGGGAATAAATTCTTCTTTTTTCTGAGTTAATGTATTATAGATTCTCATGTTATCTTACTCCTATCTTATCTTATATTGGTTTATCGTTTATTTTCTTCTCCAACAGATCCAGCTTATCATATAGCCTCTTTAATTCTGTTCGAAGGCAGATATTCTCGTTCTGAAGACAGGCCATCTCCTTCATAACCGGGTCAGGAAGATGAACCTGATCCATATCATCTCTGGGGACACGGACATCATTCTTCTTCACTACTCTACCCGGAACGCCGACTACAGTAGAATTCGGGGGCACTTCAGATAATACGACGGAGCCCGCACCGATCTTCGAGTTTTCACCAATGGTGAAGGATCCGAGTATCTTAGCTCCTGCGCTGATCATAACATTATTACCCACCGTAGGATGACGCTTGCCATGCTCCTTACCGGTACCGCCGAGGGTTACCCCCTGATACAAAGTCACATTATCACCTACGATTGCCGTCTCACCGATTACCACTCCGTGTCCATGATCAATAAATAATCCTTTGCCAATCGTTGCGCCGGGGTGTATCTCAATTCCTGTCTTTCTTACTGTTCTTTGTGAATACCATCTTGCTAGAAAATAGTGCTTTCTTACAAATAGGAAATGAGCGATTCGATATCTTATAATCGCACGAAAGCTGGGGTAGAGAAAAACTTCAAATGGTGTTTTGATTGCAGGATCTCTTTCTTTAATTATCTGCATTTCATCTTTAATATATTTGATTACACCCATGATTACATCCCCTTCTTTAAACTTAATTTGCTTAATTTAGACATACTGCAATAGTAATCATACTTCGCGAACTTTCTAATGTTATGAACAAAAAAAACCGCCTCTAATCGATAGAGGCGGTGAAATTCGCGGTTCCACTCTATTTTGTAGGTCCTAATTGCTTCTCGACCTACATCTTTGTACAGATAACGGCTGTTCCCGGGCCCAGCTAAGCAGATGCTTCACCGAACCAGCTCCCGGATGCACTTCCCTCATAGTTTTGTAAAGAATGCTTTCAGCCGGTGACATTCTATCTCTGATACTACGTTATGAGCTACTTTTCCGTTCATCGCTTTTCATTATTATATAATGCATATTCTATGCATAATTCAAGATTTTGTCAACACTTTTTAACACGCTCGTGCCAAAAGCATCTATGGTTCTTTGTGTAGTTAATCTACGCAAATGTGCTTCGCATATGTTGCACTTAACATTAGTTACGTTTTGAACATCCACTACATCCTTCGCATCCGGAAGCTTCTGCTTTCGGAGTTACATCATAATCATAATTCTGTGCGCTCTCTAATAGACAGACCGCATTGGCCGCAATACCAAGACCTGCTCCGGTAAAGCCCAGGCCTTCTTCTGTCGTAGCCTTGATGTTCACACGGTCCTCTTCTATTCCCAGTGCCACAGCAACATTTTTCACCATGGAGGGGATATAGGATGCCAGCTTCGGCTTCTGTGCGATGATTGTTGCATCGATATTTTCGATCAGATATAACTTATCCTCCAGAAGCTTGCGAACGAGTTCCACTAATTTTATACTTGATATACCACGGTATGCTTCGTCATGATCCGGAAAGTGTCTACCGATATCTCCCAATGCGGCAGCACCCAACAATGCATCCATGATTGCATGAAGCAGTACATCAGCATCAGAATGTCCTAGTAGACCCTTTTCATATGGGATCTTCACCCCGCCAAGAATCAGATCTCTATCTTCTACTAATTTATGAACATCATAACCAGTTCCAATTCTCATCTATTTAAATCCTCCTTATTATTAAAAATACAAGTTATAGGAAGTCTATCATTCAATGCTTTAAATCATTTTGATATTCCTCATCCTATCAGCCTAACCGGTCATCCGGTCATCCGGTCATCCGGTCATCCGGTCATCCGGTCATCCGGTCATCCGGTCATCCGGTCATCCGGTCAATGATATTATACCTGAACCTGCCGAACTAATCCAGACCATTCTCACATTTCGATTCCATTGCCAGGAAAGTTGATGTGGCTCAGATATTTCTCCTGGAAATTCACTTCATTGGATAAATGAACCTCCGTTGCGCCATGAACAATCTTCAATAATCGAGCAGCAAACTCCGAATCAAGGTTGTAACGCAATGTCCCCGACAGAGAGGTGTTACCGACGGACAGCACCTTGTTCTGAAGCTCCTCCGGTAATAATCCGATTGTCACAGCCTTTGCCAGATCAAGTACATAACCGAAGCCACCGGCCAGATACACTGTATCTACTTCCGAATAGGTTATTCCATACCTTGATAGAAGTACCTCGATTCCTGCTCTGATTGCTGCCTTGGCCAGTTGCAATTCTCTGACGTCCTTCTGTGTGAAGGTGATCTTAACCTGATCATCTTCATAAAGCGGAACCCCCTGAGTAAAGTAGTCCTCTTTCAGTAAACCGGTTGCATCCATTCCTCCGGAACGTAGCAACTCAGCACAAAGTTCCACCACACCGGTTCCACAGATACCGGAAGGCTTCTTATCACCAATGGTCTGAAGATGAATTACCTCATTCCCAATCGTCACCCGGCTGATCGCACCCGGAATGCTGGCAAGTCCGCAGGAGATATTTCCTCCCTCGAAGGCCGGTCCGGCTGCGGTTGAGCTAACCAGTAGCTTATCCTGATTACCTAATGCCAACTCCCCATTGGTGCCGAGATCGATGAGTAGACATACCTTCTCGGAGCGGTCAAAATCACAGACACCAAGACCAGCGACGATATCTCCTCCCACAAAGGCTCCGACGCCCGGTAATATAGTTACCGTAGCCTTCTGAAGCTTCCCGATTGCACCTTGCTCCCAATCATCCTCTGCCTCCTTTTGGGTTGTAATAGGCTCCCTCTCGTCGAATAGCTCACCAAAGGTCAGATCAATCCGATCCAGATTCACCGGAGTAAACGGGTAGACTCCAAGCGTGTCACAAGGGTATCCCATTAAGAGATGAATCATGGTTGTATTTCCGGCTATCGTGATTTGGCTGACGAGCTCCGCTTCTATATTCACCTCACGAATTAGCTTAAGAATTCCTGTTCGTAAGCTATGATGGATCAGATCTCTAAGCGTTTCACGCTTACCTTCCATAGAGGCCCTCATTCTGGATATCACATCTGCACCATACACTCTCTGAGGATTCACAGAAGAATGCGTTGCAAGGATCCTTCCTGTACTATCCATTAGCTGAAGAGCCAGTGTTGTTGTTCCTAAATCTATTCCAATGCCATAACCATCTACTGAATTTTGAGTGGAATACATACTCGATGTCAGTCTATTACTCTCGGTCAAGACTTGAATCTCATCCTCCACGCGATTCGGAAGAGAAACTGTTATATTTTCCTCCGGATAAGCCTTACAAGCCAGTCGATAACCTTCCTCCAGCTCCTTCTCCGATAAGCATTTTCGATCTGAAGTGCTGATAACAAGCTTTCCTTCGATTACTCTTATCTTACATTTACCACAGGTTCCCCTTCCTCCGCAATCCGAGGGATAGGTTATTCCGTGGCGAAGCATGGCTTCCAGTATACTTTCTCGCTCCTGCAGAGTAATCGAAATACTCTGTCCATTCTGCAATATATGAAGGTAATGTCTGTTACCCATCGGTTGAGCACCTCACTTTTTAACACTGATTTATATATGATTATAGCATAGACCAACCATTCTTGATATATCAAGAGTGAACCCGTCGCAACATATTTGTGGCACAAAAAAATGTGTTGCAAATCTGCAACACATTCTAAGTAGCGAAGGACGGATTTGAACCGCCGACACCGCGGGTATGAACCGCGTGCTCTCGCCAGCTGAGCTACTTCGCCATATTAATTTTTAGACAATGTGAAGTTACTTTCCCTTCACAAGGCTTTTACATAAAAATGGGACCTATAGGGCTCGAACCTATGACCCTCTGCTTGTAAGGCAGATGCTCTCCCAGCTGAGCTAAGATCCCTTTCGAAAGTACTTTTTTATTATATTCATTAAGATGCACTTTGTCAAGAGTTCAATCTTCTAATTCTTTCAATTTGATAAAAAATTCAAACATTACACTATCAAAGAATACCGCATATGCCATTTGATATCATCGAGATTGAGGCGACATTTTATCTGTTGCCCCAATCTCTTCATGCATCTACTTGCGATTCATTATACAATAATCATATTCTGCCATGGATCCGATATTCTATTCTTAATTCATCTTAAAATTGTAACAGACCCGACAATTGCTTCTGATATACTATATGCAATTCATGTAATGCTCTGGTTGCTGCAACATATAAGAGCTTTGCATCCTCATCGCCGGTATGATAGCAATCCTCCACCGGATTCCAGATGATAACACAGTCAAATTCCAAGCCTTTTGTCATATGAATCGGTAATATCATATTGCCGCTACTGAAGGTCATTTCTTCAACATTATTTTCTCTCTGTCGTATCTCAACAAAGGGGCTTAAGTGCTGTGTTACCTCAAGGGTCTCTTCTACCGTTCTGCATATAATTGCTATGGTATCATATCCGTCCTTTCGCATACGTTTTATCAATTCCACTGTCTTCGATACCAGTCCATGCTCATCCTCTGTCTTAATCAGCTCTACTTCCTTGCCATGGCGGATGATCGGTTCAATATCATAGGTCTGAAAGGAGCATTTTCTTAATATATTACTAGCAAAATCCGAGATCTCCACCGTATTGCGATAGCTCTTCGCCAATACATAAAAGCGATCCTTTTCCGGATGGAATACCTCATGTTTTAATATCTCCCAATCATTCATTCCGGTATCATAGTAGATATTCTGAGATACATCCCCCATAATAGTGTAGGTGCAATTCTTAAACAGCTTTTTGAATATCTCAAATAGCATTACGCCGAAGTCCTG
>JAGFXQ010000196.1 GCA_017861355.1 Bacillota bacterium | reverse complement strand
AGGTGAGAGCGGATCCATAGAGATCACACTGGATAAGAGAAGTTTTTCTTATTATAATACCAAAGCAAAGGATTGGTGTGTTGAGGGAGGAAGCTATCAGCTTCTGATTGGTACCTCCAGTGCAGAGCTTCGTATGAGTACCGAAGTTACTCTTACCGGTGACGGAAAGGAAGCACTGTTAACCGAAGAATATAAGTCTCTGACACAATATCAGAAGCCGGTAGCTCCCCTTCGCATCAGCGACGACCAATTTATTAAGCTGCTTGGATATACACCAAAGCCCGATGCCATAGGCAAACCCTACACCATGGATTCCACCTTGGATGACATTAAGGATACCTTCATCGGTAAAATTCTGCTGAAGGTGGTCAAAGCTGCGATGAAAAAGATACTAAATTCCACCGATGATCCGACGATGCGTCTGATGGTAGAAAAGTCCGCTCTTGAGATGCCCCTTCGCTCCATGAAAATGGCCGGAGGTCTCAGCAATAAGAAGATGGACGGAATCGTCGCACTGGCGAACGGTAAGCTGTTCAAGGGAATCAAGAACCTTCTGTAATACAACTCTTCTGCTTTTACCCTCAGAGGCATTCTAGGGAGCTGTGGCATCGATCTTATCCGATAGATAAATCGATGTCACAGCTCCCTCCTCTTTCCTTCCCTATTTAACCCATAGTTAAAACAGAAATTCACACAAATTTATATCGTGAAACAAAGCTCGCTTTTTCGACAAATAATTACTACAATTGACAAAACAGACAGATAATTGTACACTTATAATAACAATTATTTCGACATTCCGTAAGGAGGTACCTAGTGTGGATTGACTAACAATTCATCCTGCAAATATTGTGCCTGCGGCCCAAAGTTTGCAGGCTATGAAGAGAGGTATGGTTATTAGTATGGAAATTACAATGGAGCTCCGTAAATATGTTGCGCCCGAGATCATCAGCGGGACGGATGCAAGACTTATGGTTGGTCGTTATCTTAGTCATTTTGCAGCAAGAAAACCATTTCTTGTTACAGATCAGAATCTACGAACAATGCCATGGTTTCTAGATACCTTGAAGGAAATAAGTAAATATGTAACAGAATATATTATTTATGATAATGTCACCTCTAATCCAAGAGAGTACGAGGTTATGGAAGGTGCAAAGGTTTTCCTGGAGAATAAATGCGATGTAATTATCGCCGTCGGTGGAGGTAGTCCTATCGATTGTGCCAAAGGAATCAGCATCGTATCTACGAACGGCGGAGAAATTCTGGATTATGAGGGAGTAGACGAGATTAATCTACCGGGGCCACCGTTGATCTGTATCCCTACCACCTCCGGAGCTTCTGCCGATGTCTCTCAATTCGCAATCATTCGTGATACTCCGAATTTTGTCAAGAAAGCGATTATCAGTAAGAAGGTCGTACCGGATCTTGCACTGATTGATCCTGTCCCACTAATGACGATGGATCCTTATCTAACTGCTTGTACCGGCATGGATGCATTGACGCATGCGATCGAGGCTTATGTGTCAAATGCAAATTCTCATCTGACGAATGTACATGCCTTAGAAGCGATTCGTTTGATTAATAGTACGATCCAGGCCGCTATCCTACCGCAGCGTTCCTTATATACTATGTATCAAATGATGCTTGGTTCACTCCAAGCCGGACTTGCTTTCTCGAATGCAAGCCTTGGAGCCGTGCATGCTATGGCTCACAGTTTGGGTGGTCTGTTGGATCTGCCTCATGGCGAATGCAACAGTCTTCTTTTGGAACATGTCATCGCTGCAAATTACGATTCTGCATGCGATCGATATGCCATGATAGCCAAGTATATGGGAATCGATACCAGAGATTTGAGTTCCGGCCACATCAAAGATACATTGCTCAGCCATATATGTAATCTGCGTCGCAGTTTGAACATTCCTGATTTTGCTTATGTGTTGGACTATAACGAGGAGCTTCTTGACAAATTATCGGATGGAGCTCTGTCTGATCCCTGTCTGATTACAAATCCAAAACTATTAACCAAAGAAGAGGTGAAACAAATATATGGAGAGGTATTACGAAAAAAGTGATAAGAAGAACTTCACCCGAGAAGCAATTATCGGTCTCGGGGAGGAATCCTTTCGTAAGAACTATTACCCGGAGCTTCAGGATAAAATATCTGATCTTGAGCAGATGTATGCCCGAAACCGTGCACTCCTCTCCACAATTCCGGATATCCTTCTGGTCAGCAATCAAAAAGGCCAGATCATTCCCTTCTCAACACCCAGCAGCAAGGATCAGACAATGATCGATGAAATACTGAATTCCGAGGAATATATCAGAATTCTTGAGTCTGGCGTCAAGGAGGTTCTTGACCATGATATCCTATATACCAATGAATTCTCCATTACCAAGAATTATAATACTATTTACTACGAGGCACGTTTCCGCAAGTCCGAGTATAACGAGGTCTTAATAATCCTCCGGGATATGACTGAGCGTATTCAGCTGGAAAAGCAGCTTCGTAAACTGGTAGACCGTGATTCCCTCACCGGACTATATAATCGCAGATGCTTTGAGCAACAGTTAGTACAACTGACCGGTCAGAATCTGAATAATATCACTATGATTTCCATTGATATCAATGGATTAAAGTTTATCAATGATACCTTAGGTCATCTGATTGGAGACTCCATCATCATGAAGGCCGGTTATTATATTGATCAGATCTTTGGAGAGCTTGGATTAGTTGCCAGAATTGGCGGTGACGAATTCGGAGTTATCCTTCATGGTGTAGAAGAAACAATAATAAAAGAACAGCTGAATGCATTAAACGATTTGGTAGAGCAGCATAACCGGGATTCCCTGACTTCAACCCTATCTCTTGCCTATGGTTACTCCTTTCACAAGGAGGGTCTCGTGAATATGGAGCTCTTATATCAGGAAGCCGATAATATTATGTATCAGTCTAAACTTCTTAAGAAGGACAGTATCCGTGGCACCTTTGTCTCAACCTTTATGAAAGCCTTGGAGGTGAAGGACTATATATCCGAGGGCCATGTGGCACGCATGGAGCGGTTGGCCGTAGCCATAGGAGACGCTCTCTCTTTACGTCAGAAGCAAATGGATCGTATTGCACTTCTGACTAAATTTCACGATATCGGTAAGATTGGCATTCCCGACAGTATTCTGAATAAGTCCGGCAAGCTAACCCCGGACGAATGGAAGGTAATGCAGACACATTCGATCATAGGGGAAAGAATCGCAATAGAATCCGCTGAAATAAGAGAAATCGCCCCACTGATCTTAAAGCATCATGAATATTATGATGGAAATGGTTATCCCTTAGGACTAAAAGGAACCGATATTCCAATCGAATGCCGAGTTCTCGCTATTGTGGATGCCTTTGATACTATGACCAACGACCGCCCCTATCGCTCTGCCCGAGCTGCAAAGGATGCGATCGAGGAAATCAAGCATTGTGGCGGAACGCAATTTGATCCGGAGCTGGTCAGTGTCTTTTGCCGGATACAGGCTTCGCTCTCTCCAACACAATAAAAAGGAATATCGCAACAGCAATTGCTGCCGTTCCGACCAGAAGATAACGGCCAGCGGCCTTATCGGTGTGTAAAATCACCTTGGTAAGTTTAGTAAAGCTTGGTGACAGAAAAGCGCCCAGATTATTGATTGCCATGCTCATCGCGATACACATAGTTACCGCAGCCGGCTGTTCCTTCTCTGCGATACTAATTACCACCTGCGCCATAATGATACTCAGACTAAAGCCGGCAATAAATACACCGATCAGGACCAAGGTAAAATTCGTTGCCATCCCTGTTAGGAAAGCTCCTGCTGCAAGATTGAAGAACCCCAAAGCAATCACCTTCTCACCAAGAAAGCGTTGAAAGAATTTGAACAAAACTCCCGCTACCGCTCCGCTTAGCATAAAGACGGATGTCGCAATTCCTGAGTTCACGGAGCCAAGTACTCCATTCTCCTTCAGATGAAGGGCTAAGTTTGTAGAGACAACATTATAAAACATCATAAATAAGAAGGCAATCAGACCATACCAAAGTACCACCTTCGGTGTCACTCGGATACGTCCTCCATTCGAGTTCGCGGTATGAAGCGGCTGATCCGATGGTAAACCAAATAGCAGCAGTACAAAACCCGGTATAATCAATAATAATGCCAGATAATTATAGTACCAGTCAATCGTTGCAAGCAAACCGGCAAGTAAGGATAACAACACTCCGCCGATACTGATAACCGCACTTTGCAAGCCCATTAGACCACTGCGTTCTTCTCCGACAAAATAATCTGCAATCAATGAGGTACCGATCGGTACCAATATACCCACGCCAATGCCCAGAACAATCTGCCATACAAATAACAGGATCAGAGAATTATGGAATAAGAATCCGCCCAATGCCGATATTATGAACATGGAGGCAGAGAAAAGCGAAAGATACTTCTTCGCAATACGTTCCGCTAATTTTCCGGTCAACAAAGACATGAAAATGATAACAACCGAAGGGCAGGTCGCAAGGAACTGTATCGTCGTGGTGCTATAACCGGGAAAAAGCTCCGTTACTCTCGCCAATATGGAGGTAATGCAAATGGCACCAATCTGAACTAAACTATAGAATAGAATAGCTAATTTTATTGTTAACTTTGACGTTTTCATAATAATAACCATGCCTTTCTGTCTCACAATTAAGGTGTAAGTGCCACTGAACGAACAACTTTTACTTTTTAATGTGAATTACTTTTTATTCACATTATTTTCTCTTTTGCCTCTGGTATAAACTAAGGCTTATTTAGTATTATACTTTATACAGCAATGGTGTCAATCCAATTTCATTATTCCAGTACATAGAAGAACTCTGTTAAATAGTTGAGATTGCTTGGAAGTAGATACATAGAGAAGCTTCGAATTCATCTTATCGGTTGTAGCTGGTTAAATAAATACTCCAAAACGAAGCAGAATTGGTATTAAGAATTAGTTGATAATCAACTACGACTGTATTATCATACTTATGAAGAAAGTAATAAATATCAGACTAACATTTACTAACTCTACTCAGTGAAGAGGGGAAACCTATGAAGAAAATTCTTATGATCGGAACCGGCGGAACGATCGCCTCCACGAAGACAACGAACGGCGGACTTCATCCGCAGCTGACCTCCGAGGAGATGCTGATGTACATACCGTATCTGGGTCTTGCTTGTTCAAACCATACAAAGTAATTATGATCGATATGATGGCTTTGTCATCAGCCACGGCACGGATACCATGGCCTTTACTGCAGCTGCCCTGTCCTATCTGATTCAGAATTCTCCAAAGCCAATTATTTTGACCGGAGCTCAGCGCCCCATCAACATGGAGATAACCGACTCAAAGACCAATCTTTTTGACAGCTTCCTTTATGCCTCCTCAGAACACGCCAGTGGGGTTCAGATTGTATTTAATGGTAAAGTCATCCTTGGAACAAGAGCCAGAAAGACACACTCTAAGAGCTTTCAGGCTTTCTCCAGCATCAATTATCCTTATCTTGCGGTAATACAGGACGGCCACCTAATTCAATATATCACTCAGTCCAAACAGGTAGCACCGATGTTTTATGATAAATTAAATCCCAGGGTAGGCTTATTCAAGCTTACCCCGGGAGCAGATTCCGATATCTTAGATTATATGTTCACCAAATACGATGCTTTGATCATCGAGAGCTATGGTGTCGGAGGCATCCCGTCCTTAGCGAATTATCATTATCTAGACATCATTCAGAAGTGGATTGATCAAGGGAAAACCGTAGTTATGACTACTCAGGTTCCGAATGAAGGAAGTGACATGAACATCTATCAGGTTGGACATGATCTGAAGAACAAGGTCAGCATTATTGAAGCCTACGATATGATCACTGAAGCAGTGGTAAGTAAGCTGATGTGGATTCTCGGTCAGACCGAAGATCCGGAACAGATCAAGGACATGTTCTATACTACCATCAGTAATGATATCTTATATAATCAGTAATTACATTCTACTATGACCGGTACCAAGCTTCACCAAATACATCATATCCTCTGCTTCCTTAATCACATGATTTATATCCTGATCATTCATATACGTCATAGCATAGCCTAAGGATATGCTTGGTTTCACTGGAGATTCGTTGCGTCTATCACAATTGTCTTTAATTGCTTGCACAATACTTCTAACAATGGATATATCCGTATCCGGAAAGAGAACAATAAATTCGTCACCGCCTTTGCGTGCCACCAGTCCACTTCTGCACTCCTCCCTTAATATTTGCGCAATCGTCTTTAATAACTGATCCCCCTCCTCATGTCCATAGACATCATTTGTCACCTTTAACCCATCCACGTCTCCAATAATAATAGATATTGAGAGATGCTTCTGTGACTGTAGTTTAATGATTTCTTCATCAAGATATCTCCTGTTAAATAGACCTGTAAGGTTATCGTGGTAGCTCAAATACAATATTTCGTCGTTGCGCTTCTTAAGATCAATTGCATTCTTTACCTTCAGCGGAAGCGATATAGTGATCTCCTTTTTCCCCAAGGGTTTAAAAAAGCAATCATATGCACCAAGCATTAAGGATTTTTCTATTATCTCTATATCGTCCAAACCGGTGCACACTATAACCGGCATATCTCTATATCTTTCGTTATCCTTAATATCCTTTAATACATCCAGACCATTTTTCTCCGGCATCATAATATCAAGAATGCAAACATCAATCTGGTATGTGTCTAATATTTCATGAATATTATCAACACTGTCCTTCTCGATTAGATTGATTTCCGCTAGTTTGCTAGTCAAAGCCAATTTAATCATTTTTCGATCGATCGGTGAATCATCAATAACGAGAATATTTGTCATACCGACGCCTCCTTCTGACCTTCAACTAATTTCTCTGCTAACGCTGTGATATTTTCAATCGTCCTATATAGTTGGTCTATATTCTCTTCCTTTAGTTCTTGTCCAGCCTCCATTACTAGGGAAACAATTTCTTTTGCCCTAATATTTGCAGCAGATCCTTTTAACTGGTGAAAATATACTTTCATTTCCTCCAACTTCCCCGTCTTTAATAGCTTCTTCAGATTATCAAGAAGTATTAGAGCATGTCCGCCAAAATCAGCAACCAATTCCTCCGAATCCTCTCGACTAAAATCGATTTCCTCTGTCAAGGTATTCACAACTTTATGAAAATAATCCGAGTTGTTGTAGCAATCCCTATCCGTCGCTCTCTTAGGAGAATACTTGTGAAGCATCCTCAGCACCATCTCAGTACCTATCGGCTTACTCAAGTAATCATCCATCCCGGCTTCATAGCATTTTTCTGCATCTCCCTCCATTGCAAATGCTGTCATAGCAATAATTATTGTATGCTTCTCCACTCCCTCTCGAATCCGAATCTGTTTTGTTGCTTCATACCCATCCATAACAGGCATCTGACAATCCATAAACACCAGATCATAATCCTTTGTTGTGCAGGCTGTGATGGCTTCTTCTCCATTGCATACCACATCACAGAATAGATTGCGAGTATTTAATAGCTTCACAAAAAATTTTTTATTGATCTCATTATCTTCGACCAGCAAAATCTTTAGCTTCGGATCATATTTTGCTTCGCTGTTTTGATGCATACCCTTTAAAGTAGATAAATTCGGCAAGGACTGTTCAACCACTCCATCATATTTTAGTAGTACAATATTGAAGAAAAAAGTACTACCTTTACCCTTATCACTGAATACACCAATCTCCCCACCCATCAGATCTACAAGTCTCTTGCATATAGATAATCCCAGCCCTGTTCCGCCATATTGTCTTGTCAATGACGAATCCAATTGACTAAAGGGTAGGAATAGTTTCTTCAAATCCTCCTCACCAATTCCAATGCCCGTATCATGAACTTTGAATGATAATAAAATTTCTTTTTCCTCTTCCTTTACCATAGATACTTCAACAGATATTTCACCTTGAGCGGTAAATTTTACCGCATTACTAATCAAGTTATTGATTATTTGACGAATTCTCATAGGATCTCCAACAACACTGTTCGGAATATGAGTACCAATTGTCAGATTTAGCTCTAAATCCTTCTCCCTTGCTCTTATCTCAAATAAGGCGACTGCACTCTCTATCATCTCTTTCAAATGGAAGGGGATCTTCTCCAGCTTCATCATTCCTGCCTCTATTTTAGAAGTATCAAGGATATCATTAATTACAGTGAGCAAAGAATCTGATGAACATTTAATCATGTGGATAAACTCCTGCTCCTCTCCCGAAAGGTTTGAGTCTTCCAGGAGTTGGACATATCCCAATATTCCATTCATAGGTGTGCGAATTTCATGACTCATATTCGCTAAAAACTGGCTTTTCGCTATATTGGCAGCTTCCGCTTTCTCTTTTGCGCAATATAACTCCTCATTACTTTTTTTCAGTTCGTCCACTACTCTTTCCAACTCTTCGGTTCGCTCTGCCACCTTTTCTTCCAAATGAGAGATATAGGACTGTAATTCATCTGCCATTTGATTGAATGCTATTGCCAAATTCCCTATCTCATCCTTGCGATCTATTTTTGCACGCTCGGCAAGATCACCCTTCGAAAACCTATTCGTTGCTAGAACCAGATTATTAACCGGTTTCAATAAATGCGATGTGATTTTTATATAAATCAAAATAGAGCATAGAATTGCTAATACTAAAACAATCATTGAAGTAGTAATCTGTCTGTTCATTTCTGTCATAAAAGCCTCTTCAGGGAATTTTGTGATAACCAACCAATGTAATCCGTATTTATTATATTCAGATATCGCTATATGAAGCTTCCCTTCCTCTCTTCGAATGACTTGTTGCTTCAGATTTTCTTCCTTATATTTGCGATATGCTTCTTGTATGGATTCCCCTGAAATACTCTCTATTTTGATTCGCTCATAATTACCTTCTGATGAGGCAAAGAAATTAGATTTATTCAAAGAATTAGCAACAACATCTCCCCCATCTGCTTCGATGATAAACGCTTCTCCCCTTCTCTTATGCGCCATTTCATTTAAGTAGGTATTCAACCCTGATAATATTATGTGAGTTCCAAGAACACCTTGAATCGCGCCATTTTTATATACGGGATATGCAGCTGACAATACCAAATCGGCCTTAATAAAATGTTTATATAATGGAGCAAAAATCGGCCTTCCTTCTGCTTTTGCTGTTATGTACCATTCCCTGGTTCTCGGATCGAAAGCCCCATAATCTTCAACAAATCGATTCTCTGTTAAATCGTCTGTTACAGAATAATAAAAAGAATGTCCCTTTGTCTCTGCATTACTGTGATAAACCTCTATTTCATTCCTACCATTCCTACGTGCTCCATAATATTCACCATTCTCAGTGCCATAACTGACGCTATAGATTTCAGCACTGCTGGTTTTCACTATTCCTGCAAAAAATGGGTCTCTCTCCAACGGATTTAATAGATCAATTGAATTATTTTGGAGTAGATTATAATTTGTCTCATTTATATTCAGAGGCATCTCGACAATTTTATCAATCTCGTTCCGGATATCAGTGTTCGTACTATTTTCAACCTCAGTGATTGTCTTATCGATAGAACTCTTCCAGGAACGAAAATTTAAGTATGTAAGAAAGCCTGCGCTGATAATAAATGTTAAAATATAGGTCATAATTATTAATTTCTGCATAGATATATTTTTTTTCAGTCTCATAACTTTGTTCTCCTAACCTAATTTAATTCTACCACCAATCAAATCATCCATCTCACTATAATTATACAATATCATTCCAGTCGAAACAGTATCTTTTGTCACGAAATATAGTGCAAAAAGCATATATCAAAAATAACCATTTAATACCACTTGACAAAATTCGATTATTTTATTGTTCAGATTTACAATTTATGTTATTCTATAAATACTATTACTAAACTTAAGGGCAGGTGATGAAGATTGAAGGTGTTGATAGCCGATGATTATCGATTATTAAGAGATAGCTTTAAAAACATTATTGAACAGAATAGTGATATTCAGGTCGTAGCTTGTGCCACAAATGGTGCTCAGGCCTTACAGTATTGTGAAATATACAAGCCGGATTTAGTATTAATGGACATCTATTTGTCTGTGTACGATGGCCTGGTGGCGACGAAATTGATAAAATCAAAATTTCCACAGATTAAAATTCTGATCCTGACCTCCTCCAAAGATGATTTTGATTTAGCAGAAGCATTATTTAACGGTGCAGATGGATACATTCTCAAGGATATCGGAGCAGACGAATTAATTCTTTCAATCAAAAGCATTGCAGTCGGTCTTGGTGTTATTCAAAGAGAACTACTCTACAGCATTGTCACACGAAAAAGCGAAAATATTAGCAAAATACGTTCTATTGAATTGGATGGGGTTAATGTAATTTTATCAAAGAGACAACTTGAGATTCTTAAAATGATAGTAATGGGTTTTGACAACAAACAAATAAGCAAAGAACTCTGTATTGCAGTGGGTACTGTGAAAAACAATGTAACTGAAATTATCTCGAAATTCCGAGTAAAAGATAGAACTCAACTTGCAATCTATGCAATAAGAAATAGTGTTGTTCCCTTATAGTATATTGCAAGTTTTCG
This sequence comes from Bacillota bacterium, assembly GCA_017861355.1. Classification (GTDB taxonomy): domain Bacteria; phylum Bacillota; class Clostridia; order Lachnospirales; family Lachnospiraceae; genus Mobilitalea. The sequence continues at coordinate 1,162 of JAGFXQ010000196.1, read as the reverse complement.
TAAACTGCATTTTTGATTTTTAAATGGGCTGTTTCTCTGCTAATTACTCCATTAGCTTTGAAACAGCCCATTCGATCTAAATCCTACCTTATTCTTAGTTATGTCTGTGATGATGATGCTTTTCGTGTTCCTTGCCACTAAAGTGATGGCCTCTATGGTCCAGGTCTCTATCATGTCCATGATGGTGATGGCTGTCATCCTCATCATGAGTGCTTCGATCTGAATGATGATCATGATCACTGTGATGCTCATCTTTTTTATGATCATCATGTCTATGATCATCATGTCTATGATCATCATGTCTATGATCACCATGTCCATGATCACCATGTTCATGATCACCATGTTCATGATCACCACCGTGGTGGTCATGATCGCTGTGATGATCGCATCTCCTGTGATGACGACCTTCTCCACGGAGATCATAGGCTTCCTCCCAATTCGTCACTAGTTTGCTTAACAAAAGCTGTAACTGTTCCTGCTCACCGGCATCCAAAGAACTGAGGAGTAACTGTTCTTCCCCTGCTGCCAAGTCCTCCAGTTCCTTCGACATTCTTGAACCCAACTCAGTGATTGTGAGTTTGGACATTCTCTTATCGATATCGTCCTTCGTCCTGGTGATTAAACCTTTATGTTCCAGCTTGATAACCAGTTCACTCATAGAACCGGATTCAATTCCCAACCTATCTTGAAGCTCCTTCTGGCTAATCCCGGGATTCTGTGTCAGAAGTGTAAGTATTTTCCTCTGTCCTCTCTTTCCACCCCTTCTATGATGAAGAAAGTGACTACTTTGGTATAGCAGACTCATAAGATCGTTATTCATATCCATATCCTCCTTGATTATTGTTGTTTCATTTTCTATTAATTGATTCCGATTTATATCTAATACGAATTCTTTCTCTCGTTACGGTACGATCTATCTAGGTACCTTGATACTATAATAGATTGGTTCCGAGATTTTGTCAAGGTACCTAGGAACTTTTTTTGAAAATATTTCTATCAATGAGATTCTCTTGTCTTTCACTTAATTTCAGATTCAGATTAAACAAGATATTCATAGTAAAAATAGGAAAAGCATGGTATGATATTGATAATAATATGTGGGAGGTATGTATGGATACAAATTCAAACATTCAATTAGAACAACAGAATATAAAGGATC
>JAGFXQ010000195.1 GCA_017861355.1 Bacillota bacterium | reverse complement strand
TCTTCCTCGTTCTTCACTTCAGAGAGACCAGCACTAAACGCTTCCATTTCCTCCGTGATTGTCATTAATCTCGTCTTGTCTGCTTTGTACTGTTCATCTTGAAAGCCTTGATATAGTATATCGAGTGACCATTCTTTATTCATTGAGATAGTTCCTTTCCACATAATCATTGATAATGTTTTATCTTATTGTATTGTTTTTTCCATTTTAATATACTGTTTGTTCGATGTACTATCGATATTTTTCTTCCAGCTTAAGCAAGCTGGCTTTCGTATCCAACCCACCTGCATATCCCACAAGACTGCCGTTTGCGCCGATCACCCGGTGGCAGGGAATGATACACATAACCGGATTGTTATGGTTCGCCATGCCTATTGCACGACTGGCATTTTTGTTACCAACTGCCTCTGCGATTTGTTTATAACTGCGGGTCTCGCCATAAGGAATGTCACACAATGCCTTCCATACCTTTTGTTGAAATTCGGTACCCTTTGGATTCAGTTTCACCGAGAAATTCTTGCGTTTTCCATCCAGATATTCGATCATCTGATCAGCCGCTTCTCTTATTAAATATGTCTCCTCTAACACAAAATCCTTGGTTTTCCTAAGATCAGAATTCTCGACTATGCTATCCTGTGCATCAGCAGCTTCCGGTAATAGAGCAACCTCAGTTATCCCTAATCCATCTTCTGCGATGAATAATTTCCCAAGTCTTGTCTGATAATAATATCCCTTCATATCCCGCTCCTCAATTCGTGCTTCTATCCTTCACTCATTACGCATTCAATACTCTTCCTACGACCTTCCGAACATGATACACGGTGTCATAAGCGATTCCGATGGCTCTGCGTCTTCGAAAGAATTCGTCCTCACTACCAAGACCCTGTTCCCAATCTGCGATACCCCTCAGACTTCCGGTATATACGATGTGTTCCTCGAGCCTTCGTTCCAGCTCCCGGATGGCATTCATATTCGGATAGCCTAGTAGATGGGTTGCAAACTCCAGGCAAGTATACATATTTTTCGCTGTCAGTCGTTTGCCCAACAAGGAAAGTAATGCATTAATCGTGTTATAGATCATAACCTCCCGGTTCTTCTGAAAATAATCGATCTCCCCACATATTCTATCATACTCCTGGGGTTCAACCGGAATTTCACACAGCTTAACCAGAACATCCTGATCCTTATAAAGATAACGTTCCGGTCGCTCCGTAACGAAGCCTCCCAGAATCGGCGAGTTGACATGATATCTTGCAAAAGAATACATTGCCTTCAGGTTACGGTCAAAGGCTACCGTGATATGGCTGTACCTATTTCGTGTAAAAAATCGGATACCCTTCCCCATAATCGTATTCGTCGAAATGAATACGATGTAAATATATTTCATCTCTTCTGTTTTCTCCGGCAACAACGCTTTCACCCTCTTCCAGACACCTTCTGTTACTTCTTAAGATGGAGCAATCATGCAGATTGTTAATCTGTTTTTGCAAATATTATTATAACACAGCTTCGATGAATTAGCAAAACCAGCAAACAGCAATTTATCCATCAATATACAAAGTATTATACCTTTATTTTTTCAGTACAGCAAGTGGGACGGAATAAAGTGTCAGCTTGATACGATAGAAAGCACGCTTCACGAACTCTCTATTGACACGAATGAAAAGTGGTGTTGAAGAACCAGCATCGTTGGTTAACGACATTGGTATTCAACACCACGATAAAAAGATTTATATAAATCACCGGTAATTACTCTGGTGAAGTATTGTAACTCTTATTCAAAAACTTTCACTCTCGCCTCAAGGGGTGAATACTCCTTCGCACCGGGATCAGCCAGAGGATGACCAAACGGCATCTGCCCTAACAGCTTCCAGTTGTCCGGGAGGCTCCAGGTACTGTGAACCTCATCATCAATCAGAGGATTGTAATGCTGAAGGGAAGCACCTAACCCAAGGTTTTCTAATGCAGTCCAGATGGTAAACTGAACCATACCGCTTGACTGGAGGGACCAGATCGGGAAATTATCCTTGTATAAGGGGAAAGCGTCCTGAAGTCCCTGTACAACAGCCTGATCTTCAAAGAATAGAAGGGTGCCGGCACCATTTTTGAAAGAATTGATCTTCTCATCCGTAGATGCAAATGCTTCTGCCGGAACAATCTTTCTCAATGTCTCGCGAGCGATTTCCCATAACTTATCGTGATTCTCTCCTGCTAATACAACTACTCTTGCGCTCTGTGAATTGAATGCGGAGGGAACAAACTTCACTGCATGATCTACAACCTTCTTAACCTCCTCTGTTGATACCTTAGTATCTTTTCCAATCGCATAATATGTTCTACGGCTCTCTACTGCCTGATCAAATGTTTTACTCATAAAATGTTACCATCCTTTCATAATGTAAATTTATTTTTACGCTTAATGCCTATTATCCTCTAAAGTTTTCACTTTATGTATACTGCCTTAAGTGTTTCGCTGTAACTATATTGTTTACAATTTAATTTAATACTATTTTATTGTATTTGTCAATAGTTTTATTTGACTTTTATTAAAAAATTGTATAAAATCTAATTGTAAACACAAACTAATACTGAAAGTGAGGTAATGGTATGGATGATAAAACAAATTATGACCTGCTGATGCTAGATAATCAGCTGTGTTTTTCATTATATGTATGCTCTAAGGAAATCATAAAAAAATACAAAAGCCTTCTCGATCCTTTTGGCTTAACCTATACCGGATATATTATCATGATGGCTTTATGGGAAAAAGATGATATTACAGTAAAGGAACTGGGTAAACGATTGTATTTAGACTCCGGTACTTTGACACCAATGCTCAAAAAACTGGAGTCCTTAGGATATATCAAGCGTATTCGAAGCTCTAGTGATGAACGCAACGTCTATATTCAATTAGCACCAAAGGGCAAGACCTTGAAAGTAGATGCCATTGATATTCCAAAGAGTATGATCTGCAATCTGGATCTGGATCCAAGTTATGCGGGTATCTTATTGGATTCCCTGCATACGATGATGCAGCGTTTGGAAGAAACAGAAGATCCTACGATAGAATAATACCTTCCAAGGGGCTGTTGCATAAGCCTATATTATGCAACAGCCCCTTCCTCTTCTATTCGTTATCTGTTACGAAGATACAGATTTGCTTCGTATGGCCGAAGTTGCTTTGCATCAACTGTATAATTCGATAGTATTTTCTTAAATTCCTTCTCCGGGGCATAAGACGAGATTGGCTGCCTGCTTAGGTTCGCCTCAATATAGAATTCCTCGGTGCCTAATCTGCGGTAATAAGTAAAGATATCTCTCTTCTCCCGATGAACTACTTTGTAATCTCCGTAGATCAAGGCTTTGTATTTCTTGCGAAGACAGATCAACTCCTGATAGAAGTGCAATACCGAATTGGATTCTTTTCTCTGCCTCTCAACATTCCATTCCTTAAAATCCTCATCCAAACCGATCCAAGGTTCACCATCGGTAAAACCTGCATTCCTGCTGTTATCCCATTGCATCGGTGTTCTGGCATGATCCCTGCTTCCGCTCATCACCTTATCCCACGCCTCTTTTGCACCGAGTTTGGTAAGAAGCTCGGCGTAATAATTGATGCTTTCCACATCACGCAGCTGCTCAATATCGTGAAACGCATGATTGATACTTCCGATTTCCTGCCCTTGGAAGAGAAACGGGGTTCCCTTAAGAGTAAGTTGCAACATCGCTAAAAGCTTTGCCAAAGGTTCACGTACTGTCGGTTCCGGATCGATCTTAGATATCATCCTCGGATTATCATGGTTTTCATAGAAGATGGACATCCAGCAATTGTCTCCATAGTTCTCCATCCAATTTGTCATATATTCCTTGAGATAGTTTAGATCATAACGGTAATCCTCAAAGCGTACATGCCCGGGTGTCTCCAGATGGTCAAAGGAGAATACCATATCAAGCTCCCTACGTTCTTCTCCGGTTAGAAGCTTACTCATCTGCATACCTACACCGGGCGTCTCCCCAACAGTAAATGCATTGTAAGGCTCGAAGGCCTCCTTCTTCAACTCCCGAAGATAATCATGAAGCTTGGGGCCATAATAATAATGCTCAATTCCGTAATAACCCATCAGCTTACCGATACTTTCATTTCCTTCGGGAAGTCCTTCCTTCTTGGAGATATAGTTAATAACATCCATACGAAAGCCATCCACGCCTTTGGCCAGCCACCAGCGAATCATTGCCGCAATTTCACTTCGAAGAGCCTCATTCTCCCAATTTAAGTCCATTTGCTTCTTAGAGAACAGATGGAGTCCCCACTCATCCTGTTCCTCATAATAATTCCAGGCAGGTCCGCTAAAGAAGGAATTCCAATTGTTCGGCTCCTTCCCCTTCTCTGATTTGCGAAACAGATAATAATCATGGTATTTCGAGTCTTTGTCCTTGATTGCTTCCTGAAACCAGGGGTGTTCATCCGAGGTATGGTTCACAACCAGATCCATAATCAGACGCATTCCTCTAAGGTGGACTTCCTGAAGCAATTGATCGAATTCCTCCAGCGTTCCAAATTCCTTCAGAACATCATAATAATTCCGAATATCATACCCATTATCATCATTTGGGGAATCATAGATTGGAGACAGCCAGATCACATCCACACCCAGTTCCTTCAGATAATCCAGTCGAGCCAGGATACCCTTAAGATCACCAATCCCGTCACCGTTCGAATCCTGGAAGCTTCTTGGATAGATCTGATAGAATACTGCTTCCTTCCACCAAGCTTTCTTAATTTCTCCATGTTTCATCACAAGCTTATCCACTTCACTGTTCAGCAGGTCAAGAAAAGTAAGAAAGAAGTCCTCCCCTAACAGTTTCTTCGTTAGTTTCGCTACGGTCTTCAGCTTCAGATTTGCAACCACCGGATTTGTAATTAACGCTTCCTTTTTACCTAGTTGAAGTAATAGCTTATAGATCACATCATGACCGATGGGGTTTGCATAGATTTCTTTTATTTTACTTTGATAATCCAGATAACCGTGCATTGTAATCACCTCCACGAGTTTCGTTTCTCAAGTATTTACCTTTCTTATAACATCTCCTGCTTTTTCTGGTTCTCCTCTATCATCCTTGCCACTTCCTTCTCATCCAACTTATAGAAAGCCATAATAACAATCATGACAAGATAACCAAAGATAGGAATGATGCAAAAGATCACCCAGATACCTTCGATTGCAGTCGCATTTTGCTGAGGGGCTTTCTCTACATAGCCAAAAACTGCAAGCAGAACGAGACACAGAGTGTTCGCCAATGCTCCTCCGAGCTTAGTCATGAAGGTCTGTAGCGAGAATGCCATACTGGCGATTCTCTCACCAGTTTTGTATGCTCCGTATTCGATACAATCCGCGGTAAACATTCCGTAAAGCATCAGCGGAATCTGCATAAATGTTATTCGGACTGCTGCAACGGCCAGAAATAACGTCAGGTTCTCATAGCCTGTAAAATATTGAACTATACTTAACAAAATTGCGATGACAGAACACTCAATCGTAATCTTCTTCTTACCAAATTTCTTAATCAACATTGGCAAGAAAGGTGCCACTAAGATCACCGGCACAATAACCACTGCCATAATAACCATTACCATAGTTTCATCTCCAAGATTGGAATTAGCAAAATACACTGCGATAATCTGTAATGTATTCGTAATCTCAATTCCCAGAAACCCAATAAAGTAAATGAGCAAATATTTATTACTGAATAAATATTTGAATATCTTCAAGAAGGTGATATCCTCACTATTCTGATATTTCACCCGCTCCTTCGCGGTAAACTGCAGAGGGAACATAACGATATAGGATAGTAGACAATACACACCAACGGTCCAGGTCCAGCCAATATTGACTTTGAGACTCATGAATACCGCACTGGTGATGGCCGCAACCGCCGCAGCCAATCTGCCATAAGCCATCAGCTTATCTCTCTCATAGGGATTGCTCGTCATAACGGTGGATAAGGAAAACAAGGGGGAATCCGATATCGTATAGACCATATCAAAGATCAGATAGGTAAGATACGCATAAATCAATTTTAATATGTAAGGTCCTTGGACATTAATGAACATTAGGAATAAAGATAAGGGAAGAATATAAGTAGCCACCTTAAGCCAGGGTAGGAATTTACCCTTCTTCAGATTGCATTTATCAACAATCGCCCCCATAATCGGATCGTTGATTGCATCCCATACCTTCGCTAACAGAAGTAATACAGCGGTATCTGCCAAGGTTAGTCCCACAAATTCTGTATAGAAATAGGTTAAAAACTGAAAGGGTAATACATAGATGATGTTCTGTCCCAAGAAAAATCCGGCGTAGGATAAGCGCTCCCTGCCTGTCGTCTGTAAATTGTTTCTCTCCATTGTTCATAAACCTCCCAAAGTATTATGAGTAGCTGTTCATAGTCAATTTTACCCTTTACTTCATTAATTATCAACTTATTTCCGTTACTTTTCACAACTTAATAAACCATCAGGATGCCTTTGAAAACTCATTCTCATGATTGAAAATATTATTCTTTGGGATTAAAATAAAGGTATAAAAAAGGAAAGGGTGTGAGATATATTACTACGGTAGAAAGAAAAGA
>JAGFXQ010000194.1 GCA_017861355.1 Bacillota bacterium | reverse complement strand
AAACTGTGGCTGGCATTCACACGTTCCTGCTTCATTGCTGAGAGGGATCGTTCATAAACTGCTGTCGTTATCGTTGGCGTTGGTACTCCCAGATCCAAAGATATCTGACCGGTCCATTTACCGGTACCCTTCTGCCCGGCTACGTCCAGAATCATATCCACAAGATACTGATCGGTAGCCGTATCCTTCTTACCGAAGATCTCTGCGGTAATTTCAACCAGATAGCTGTTAAGCTCCCCCTTATTCCACTCAGTGAAAACCTCCTGAAGCTCCTTGGGGGTTAAACCCAATACCTTCTTCATAATCTGATATGCTTCTCCGATCAGCTGCATATCTGCATATTCAATTCCGTTGTGAACCATTTTAACAAAATGACCGGCACCGTTTTCTCCAATATAGGTACTGCAAGGTTCTCCATCAACCTTTGCGGAGATTGCAGTCAGAATTGGCTCCATATCTGCATATGCATCCTGCTTCCCTCCGGGCATAATCGCAGGTCCTTTTCTGGCACCTTCTTCTCCACCGGAGATTCCGGTACCGAGATATCGGATGTTAAGTTTCTCCAGTTCCTTGCTCCTGCGAATGGTATCCAGGTAATAAGAATTGCCTCCATCCATAAGAAGATCACCTTTTGACAACAAAGGCAGCAGATGCTCTATCGTATCATCGACCGCATCTCCCGCCTTAACCATTAGTATTATTTTACGTGGCAGTTCCAGAGACTCCACAAATTCCTCAAGGGTATAGAAGCCTTCCACATTGCTCTTGAACGCTTCCTCATTTATCTCATTTAACAATTCTTTCGTTTTTAGTGAAGAACGGTTATAAACCGCGACTCGAAAACCATGCTCAGCTATATTCAATGCCAAATTCTTACCCATTACCGCGAGACCTATAACTCCAACCTGTCTTTTCATATTAGATTCCTCCATACTTTTTTCCTCTGACCGGATACCGGTAAATCATTATAAGTAGTATTTCTGACCTTTAACATAATTATGATTCACAACCGTATTCGGAACCTTAGTTTATGTGAATTAGTCACTAACTAATTATATCAAACCCATGCTCTTCCAAACTATGCTTAATTGAATCTAGCTCGATTTTTTTTGCAATTGCTCCTTTGGGCAACGTCATAAAGCGTCCGACACTGACCAACATCCCTGGTTTGGTAATATCCTTAAATCCAATCTCACTCAGTATCTGCGCCAGTTCCGGATATTGATTGCATAGCTCATAAACCGATTTGGATAGATCTATTTGTTTTTCGCCCATTTTCGTTTCCTTTCTTTTACTACCTTTGTATTAAATAAAGTTTATGGCATCAAAACAACTTTTTCTGTGATTCAAATCACAGAAATCATAATTAATTGTAAACAATTAATTGGATAAGTTAAATAAAGACAGAAAAAAGCCATCTTATGATTAGTATCTCATAAGACAGCTTGTTCTATTGCCTACTATTTGCATTTGTTTGTATCAAGTGCGCCTTTTATACTCTGATTACACAGGCACACACTATTCGGTATGATTATGTTTTTATTGATTACATTAGTAGACCAGTTCTTCAAAAATCGCTTTCACGGTAGTCATTTCCTTCAGTCTGTGAACCTTTGCACCACAGAAAATCAAGCCTTCCTTGATATTGCCTTCCACCGCATTAATTAAAGCCTTTGTGATACAATATGGAGTATCCTTCGGATTACAATGCTCAAGGCAGTTAAAGCACTTGGTAACAGCAATTCGCCCCTGGTCCACAGTATTTAAGAAAGGGTTCCTAAGTGCACGCCCCGGCATTCCTACCGGACTGATTACAATCCTGACATCTTCTTTGTTAGAATTAAGATATGCATCCTTATACTCCTGACTGGCATCACATTCTTCTGTCACAACAAATCGAGTCGCAATCTGCACTGCATCTGCACCCAACTCCATGGCATGCTTGATATCCTCCTGATCATAGATACCGCCTGCGATTACAACGGGTATATTTCGATTATATTTCTTTTCATATTCCTTCTTACATTCAATGATACCCTTCATCTCTGCATCATAATCCATATCCTCGATATGATCAAGCTGCTCCTTCGTAAAGCCTAGATGTCCTCCGGCTAAAGGTCCTTCTATTACGATGAAATCAGCCGTTGCCTGATACTTACGATCCCACATCTTGAGAATTACTGAGGCTGCACGTATACTGGAGACAATGGGTGCAATCTTTGTCTTAAAACCGCGTACCAGTTCCGGTAAAGTAATCGGTAGTCCGGCACCGGAGATAATCACATCTGCTCCACCCTCACAGGCTGCCTGTACGTATTTTTCATATTGCTTTGTTGCTACCATAATATTGACACCGACAACACCGCCCGCTGCCCATTCCTTTGCAAGTTTCAGGTGTTTTTTTATTGCATACAGATTACTTTCAATCTGATGCTTGTTAAAATCCGGTTCATCATAACCAATCTGTGCAGTGGATAATATACCAATTCCACCTTCTTTTGCTACTGCACCAGCCAATCTGCTGCGACTGACACCAACTCCCATACCGCCTTGAATAATGGGTATTCTTGCGATCAGATCTCCAATTACTAATGGTTTCATCTTCATAATCTTAACCTCCATATCAGTTTAACCTGCTCTCTCTTATGCCAAAAATCATCTTCCGGCAAGGCAATATGAGCTCTGCCTATTATTTTGATTATCAAAGTATTTGACTTTTAAAAATGTCTGGCAACCAGACATCCCATAACCTATTCGCAAATTATCTTTGCATTCGTCTTCTTTCATCAAACCAAATGCTATATGTTGATGCAAAGACTCTTCTACTTTACGAACATAATTATATCGTATACAAGGAGTTGTTGTCAATATGTCATAGTATATTTTTCTATTTTATGTAGTTATCATAACTACTTTACCAGTAATATACAGATTGAACCTGCATGATTGAGAGCAATAAATTTTAAGTGAATATACCGCTTCTATCCTTACCTTACCAATGTTAATGAAGATATTAGATTAATTGAAACGATATATTCACCATGCTTAATATTTATTCTGAAAAAGGTGCAAGTGTTAATCGAATAAAATAGCCTTGGTCATGCTGGCAGGCAGGGCATTCTTTAGGTGCCTCTTTGCCCCAATGAATATAGCCACAATTCAGGCACATCCATCCCATCTCAGCATCTGCAACGTATAGCTTCTTCTCCTCTAAGAGCTCTGCGAATCTTGCAAATCGATCACCATGAGTTTTTTCAATCCCTGCAATCATATGGAAGGCCGCCGCTATTTTACCAAAACCCTCCTGCTTTGCGATATCACCAAAAGTTTTATATACCGGGTCATATTCCTCATATTCATTATGCTGTGCTGCACGCAAGAGTTTGACGAGGTCATCATTAATGTCCACCGGATAGGATGCTTCGATCTGAATACTCTCACCTGCATGCTCTTTCAAGAATTTGTAGAACACCTCAGCATGTTCCTTTTCCTGATCGGCTGTAAAACGAAAGATTGCTTCAATTACATGCTGGTGTTCCTTCTTGGCCTGTGCTGCAGCAAAGGTGTATCGATTTCTGGCTTGGCTCTCTCCTGCAAATGCACGCATCAGATTATCCTTGGTCTGACTATTCTTAAAATCCATAATTCCTTTTACCTCCTAATACTATTTTGGTAAAAGTATTGCCTTAATTTCAGAAACTATCATGTAACTTTTTAGATCCGTGACATTCCAACTTAAGTATAGCCAATACAAGAAAAGTTATCTGTGATTAGAAGTTAAAAAAAGGTTATTGCATAGAATGATCCTAGTATGCAACAACCTTACAATTTATATAATTATAAACAAAACATCCATACCCACCAGCTTAGAATGATCCGGCCAGGTTACTTAGCGCATCCTTATCCAGTATCAGAATCGATTTGTTATTCACGGATCGGATGATTCCTTCACTTTCCAATTGACCCAGCTTTCGACTTACTGTCTCCCTTGCAACACCAAGATAATTTGCGATTCCTTCTCTGCTTAGCGGCAATTGGATCATGGTGCCTTCTTTCTCTTCACTTCCGTACTTGGCAGCGAATTCTAAGAGAATTCCTCCAATCCGGTTATCTACATTACGGACACCCATACCTTGCATTGCATTCTCTAATCTGGCCATTCTCTCACCGAGTTCAGCAATAATCTTGACTGCAATATCCGGATACTCGTATAAAAGCTTTTGAAATTGGCTTTTGGACAAAATACAGGTTTTCACCGTTTGTAATGCTTCTACCGAATAGGTAGCCGTCCGATCGGTCAACAGATTTTGTTCACCAAAAAAATCTCCTTCGGTAAATACATATAATATCTGTTCTCTACCGTCAGTCGTATATTTAAAAGCTTTAGCGCTGCCTTCATGAATAATAACGATGGTTTCTGATCTCTCACCGTCATGCATCAGAAGTTCACCCTTCTTATATTCCCGATGGGTAATTAAATCCGAGATTTTACTGACCTCATCATTACTGAGGGAAGAAAAGATCGGAACCTGTTTCACACATAAATCATTATGACAAAATCCACAGTGACAGGAAGCATTCATATGTATGCACCCTCCTAATTTTAGATTCTAATTAAAGCGTAGTGAGTATAGTGCGAGAAAATCACTCGCACGACAAGTTTATACCCTTTTCATTGTAATCTGTTCGCGAAAGTGTGTCAACCCGAACCAGATCTATTTCTATATCATTCACAAATGTATGAAATTAAGCAACTCATTCCATGATACCTTTAGCAGACAGCTTCCAAATCTGACTATACTGTTTCACTCGAACTTTCTTCAAGTAAATGAATCATTTCTGTTACCTTCGACATATTGTGGACAATCGGATAACTGCTTGCTTTCTTTCTTCCTCTGCGTTCCATTAAGATAGGAATAAAGCCGGCATGCTGCGCATTTGCAAGATTTCCTTCCGAGTCGTCGATAAATACACTCTCCTCCGGCTCGATCCCAAACTTAGCAATTGCATGATAAAACAAATCCAAATTATCCTTGCAGATCCCGTAATCGCAGGACATAACCATTCCATCCAGATATTGTTCGATTTGACTATGCTTTAATACCCTGGTAAGAGAAGGCCAGTTATCTGATAAAATATAAATATGATAATCTGCTTTCATTAATTTCAAGCTGTTGAGCACGTCCTCGTAGATCATTACCTTATCATCATTACAGACCGTATCAATAGCGAGTGCATGAGCCTTCTTTGTCTGTTGCTCCGTAATCCCCATAAAAGATAAGAATTCTGTATAAAATCGATGAAACTGCTCAATCTCTTCCTCTTCAGTAAAAAGCAAATGCTTTTCATCCAGATGGACTCTACTACGCTGATAGGCATCCCTAATTCTGTGTAATCTCAAGAAGATTCGAATGATATCTTTAAAGTCTAGGATCTTCTTCGCCTTGGGAGGAACAAACCAGTTCCCTGTTCTGGGATATGCCAGTACATAACCGTAATCAAATACAATATTCTTAATCAACGTATTCTCCCTCCCCATTCAACGAACTAATCATATAAATTATGTATTATTGTAACTCTTTCCCTTAGGCTTGTATATAACATATAAAATATAACTTTATCAATTATATTCTTTTCTATTTTATTTCACTTTTCAATTATGAAATCTGATTGTCTTTTGCGCTTTAGATGGAATCTTCTCTTGTTAATTATGGCATCTGATTGTCATTTTCACTTTAGATCGGATCTCCTCTTGTTAATTATGGCATCTGGCTGTCATTAGCGCTTCAGATTGAATCTCTTTTTATTACTTTTTTACTTCATTAATTATTAATTTAATCTTATCTCGAAAAAAGTTTCTCTGATTAATTTGAAAACTTCCCCCAGAAACAAACAAGGTATATTAGTGACAAAACTGTTTTTCGTAATGGCGAACATCCGACGAAAAATGTCTCATCGTATACAGACAGTGCTTTCCTGTCTGTATACTACGAACATTTCGTCGGATGTACGACATCCGAAAAACATTGTCACTGATACACCTTGTTTGTTTCTGTACACAGCCTTTTATTCTATACAGTCTTTTTGTTTCTGTACCTTATACTTCGAAATGGTTCTGATATCTCTCACTGTAATGGTGTGCCTGCTCCAGCATCATGTCCTTCACCTTCATCAGGCGGACCTGTGTACTACGCTCATTCTCATCCAGTTTCATTACGATATACTTGATATTCTCTTTTAATTCCGGAATCATTACATGCTCCAAAGCATTCACACGACGTCTGGTCTTCTCAATCTCTGCCGCCAAAAGCTGGCAGGATTTTTCGATTTCCGCAAGTCGTAACATATCCGGCAGGATATCCTGTAAAGATTTTACCGCATCATCCAGATCACTGGAGGTAAAGGCAAAACCATAAGGATAGATATCGTTAGCATCTGCCGTCTTGGTACGGTATTCAAATTCCGGTATGTCAACACTCATAACATTGCGCTTACCGGCTTCAAGAAATACCTCCTGCTTTGGTGCCATTAAGGATACATTCAGAACCTCATCCGGCATAGCTGATCTTGCAAGGACAAAGTTTTTATTTGCAGCCATAATTCCTTGTTCTACTTTTTCACGAAGTGCTCTGTTCTCTCGAAC
>JAGFXQ010000193.1 GCA_017861355.1 Bacillota bacterium | reverse complement strand
CCTGCTCCGCCCCATTCTGCCGGAACCGGAAGGTTATCCATCAAAGCACTGTCATTCATTAAGGTAAACTTTCCATCAGCGCCTACGGAATAATTGAAGTCCGGGATACCATCATGTTGGAATGTCAAGCCTTCCGGACTTGCATACCAATCAAGGAAATCGAGTATTCTCTGATACTTAGCATCATCTACCTGTGAGCCAATTCCCCATACACGGCCACTGCCATAATAAGTATCGGAATCTGCATAGTACTTCTGATCTTTTACCGGAGTATAGATAAATGCGGTTCCGTCTGCTAATCTGTTCTGTGTATTCCAGAAACCTACCTGCCAGCTGTACCACATCAGGTATACCTGACCTGCACTCATCTTAGCACATGCTGCATTCCAATCCTGTGTTCCGGAATCCGGATCAACGAGTCCTCTGCTATATGCATTGTTGAGAAATTGCAGAATCTTATAGTAAGATGCTGATTTATCGGTTACCGGAGTAAAGGTTCCATCGGGTTTTAAGATTACAGAGCCTTTGATCTTCTCTCCGTACCAGGTTGTCAGCTGAACTACATTGGCAATACCCATCATGCCATCGCCACCATCCCAATCCGGCCATAAGGAGAAGGGATAAGCAGGATCTCCGTCTGCATTGGTAGGCTCTGCTTTCATCATAGCCTCCAGTACATCAAGAAGTCCGTTCAGATCTTTAATCTCAGGTGCTCCGACTTTATTATACAGATCCCAGCGAAGTAACGGGCTGGAATAGATAACGTCCTGAGAATATGAGGTAGGTGATGTATTGGTCATCTGGCAGGGAATTCCATAGGTGATTCCTGCTGTATTATCCGGAAGTCCTTTATTCAATACATCAATCTGCTCTTTGTATCCCATAAGATTCGGGCAGTTCGCAAGTCCGGCGCCGATATCCTTAATCAAGCCGCTCTTAACACAGTCCGCAAAATCAGTACTCTCAAGAATTACGATATCACCAAGGTTACCTGTGCTCGCACGTGTCTGGAAGATCGCGTCACCTGCTACCTGAGGTGCTATGATATTGAGTTCGATATTAAATCTGTCCTTTACTACCTTCTGGAACCATCCGGTTTGCATACCCTGATAATTCGCAGCCACATCATAGATGTCGATTGTCAATGTCTCATCATAATTTTTTGCGGAATCTACAGCAGCTGGAGCAGCTGTAGGCTCTGCAGCCTGATCCTTTGTCTCTGTCGTAGTACTTGCATCCCCTGCAGTATCCTTCTTGTCTGCGTCAGAAGTGCCTGCACATCCGGCCAATGCCGTTAATACCATTACAGTAGCTAACAGTGTTGCGATCCATCTCTTAAGCTTCATTTTAGTCCTCCCTTTCAAATAGAAAAATATAATCAGCAATGAAAGAATCCCTCATTGTTCATTATCCTTTTACCGCACCAATCATAATTCCTTTGACAAAGAACCTCTGGAAGATTGGATATACCAGAATGATCGGTGTTACAACCACAATCGTTACCGTCATACGAATAGATGTTGCCGTCTGCGCACTTGCCAGACTTGCAGCCATACTTGTCGAAGATGTCGTACTGTTGACCAATGCCTTTAACGAGCTTGCTTGATTCAGATATTGATACAGTGTAAATTGCAAGGTATATAATTTGTTGTCCGTTACCAAAAGCAAGGTATCCTGAAATGAATTCCACTGAGCAACCGCTGCAAATATCGCAATCGTAGCTAAGATTGGCTTAATAACCGGAATCATGATTCGGAAGAAAATCTTCAAGGTACCGGCGCCATCGATTTCAGCTGCATCCTGCAGTTCCTTTGGTACTGATTCAACAAAGGTCTTGCAAAGAACGATGTAAAAGGGTGATATTGCAACCGGAAATATGTATGCCCAGAAGTTATTGGTCAATCCAAGGTTTCTCATGGTGATAAACCATGGAATAATTCCGGCATTAAAGTACATGGTTGCTACCACAAAGCGGTACCAAAACTTCCTTTTCCACAAGGACTCTCTGGTGAACATAAATCCCAGAAATGCTGCTATGATTACTGTTAATGCGGTTCCTATCACGGTTCTTGCAACCGAGACCTCCAGGGAGCGAAATAAATCCGGTATCTTCAACACATTAATATAATTTGTAAAATGAATTTCCTTTGGCCAAAACAGTACTTTTCCTCTTTCACTGAGATTATTGGCACTGATCGTGTTGATAAAAATATAATAAAACGGATATACGCATACGAAAGCAAACAACGAGTATACGATATAGGTAATAGCCGAGATTAATTTATCTCCCGCACTCGTTTTAATCTTCTGCTTTCTCTGTTTGTTTGTATTCATCACAATTCCTCCCAACTATTCAACAAGCCATTTTAGATAAAGCCATCTCCTCGGATCAGTTTGGACACTTTGTTGGTAACACAAAGTAGTAGAATACTGACCACACTCTTAAAGATACTGATTGCTGTGGAGAGAGAATAACCTCCTCCGCCCATCGCCAGGTTGTATACATACAAATCCAGCACCTGTATCGTTTCTTTGTTGAATGCATTTTGGAATACATAAAACTGTTCCATACCGTTAGAAAGAAAATTAGCAAGGTTTAGCATAACAAGCACAAAATAGGTTGGTAAAATGCTAGGTATCGTAATATGCCAGATCACCTGCATTCTGGAGGCTCCGTCCACTTTCGCTGCCTCGTTCATCTGCTCATCAATGCCACTAATTGCAGCAATATACATTATGGCAGCCCAACCGGCGTTCTTCCACGTAAGCCATAGCCACATTTTAAACCAGACATGGGTAGAAGACTGAAGAAATAGCTGGGGCTTGTCGATCAATCCGGTACTCATCAGTAAAGAATTCACTACACCGTTACTATTCAGAATACAGTATGCAATGGAGTAAACCAAAACCCAGCTGATAAAGTTCGGAAGTGTGGTTACTGTTTGAACGAATTTCTTAAAAGGCTTATTCTTAATTTCATTCAAAAATACGGCAAAAATCATCGGGAACCAGGAAAACAGCAAGCTCAGACCGCTGATCGCAAAGGTATTTCTGAGAACCTTAATGAGCTGCTTGATCTTTATAGCATTTTCAAACATTGATACAAACCACTTAAACCCGACAAATTGATCCATCGAGAGCGGAAACGGAGGTTTATAATCAAAAAACGCATAAACCCAACCATAGAGAGGATAATAAGAAAATACGGCTACCAGTATCAAAAACGGTACAATATACATAAATTCTTTCAGCGATCGTACCTTCCTCTTGTTCTTAAAAAAGTTCATATCCCATTCCCTCCCTTTTCCTTACGCTTTTTTCGTAAGCCGAAGTACATTCACAGAAAATGGCGGTGCCACGTAATTGAACGTTCTGTCTGCCCCCTTAAGAATACACTCCTCATCACAGACCCGATCTGGATTCTTAAAGCTATTCTCAGCTGTCTTATCACCGGTCAAAATATATGCCTTATATTCTTCACATACCTCGCAATCCAGCTCTAACGATACTTCATCCACCTGATCTGCCATATTGACCAGCTTAATGATAACCTCCGTATCGCTGTCACTGACTACGGAATTCAATGCTTGGAAGGAAGGCACCTCGATGTCATGCACCAATTCCCCGTTCACAAACAAAGATAACTTCTTACCATCGGTGGTATATCGGAAGTGATTGAATTCTCCTTCCTTCAGCTTCACCGCTTTTTCCTTATCCAAGCGAAGATGCTCCGGGAATTCCTTCTCCCACAAACTGCTTCTCCCGTCCTTCAACCTCCACAGGAAAGGTCTTACTTTATCCGGGTTCCACTCTTTGGGTGGATGTGTCTCATCACTGATGTACACCTCCTTCGGAATGCGGGAACTGAAGATCCCAAGGATAATCTCTCTGTCTCTCTCTGCTTTGATCTCAATCTCAAAGGTACCGGACACAACTTCTTCCTCACCGAAGATCACAAAGATCTCCTCCGGATTAACATTATAATATCTGGTACTTTCTGCCCGCTGTTCCTCATCCGGTTTCTTTACAGTGCATATCCTGGAGGACTCTTTCACCCTACCCATCAGCTCGTGAGAGACCTCTGCTTTCGCACCATTCCAGTGAGCAAAACGATATTCTATCCCCGCCGCGCCAAGTAATGATGCCATTCCCTTAACCGGCCGATGTATTCTCCCAGTTTCCTCCCCGGTCTCTACAATATACTCACCACGGTGGTTCCCGAATAGTTTCCATACATAATAGCTGGGGATCCCATAGCACTTAGTATGATTGAACCGGAGCAAATTCGGGTACCAGGCCTGATAGTTCACATTTTCCAAGAGAGGTGCATAAGAAGTCATTGTAACAATATCCTGGTTCTTCTCCACGCCGGTAAAAAAGGCTGCTTCTCCAAGTGCACCGTATAACTGCCCAACAAATCCTCTTACTACCGATACCTCACCAAGAAAAATTTCGGGACCGTTACGGTCATAATCATCAAAAAGGTGTGTATTCTCCGCAAAGTATTCTGCTGTATTGTAGTAATGCTCATCCACAAGATCTGCCGGTAACCCCATCTTTTCAACATGAGTATTTGCAACAAATTTCATCCGGGGATACTTCTTGATAATAGCGTTGTAGCATTTGAGGTAACGCTCTTCATAATCTGATCCGGAGTTCTCATTTCCAATCTCCACATAATTCATTCCAAATGGTTCCGGATGTCCCATCGCAGCCCTTAGGCTGCCCCATTTTGTATCCGCAGCACCGACTGCATATTCGATGGCGTCAAGAGTATCCTGTATCATATCCTCCAGTTCTGCTCCCTCCATGAGAACAGAATTTCTGGCTTGGCAAGTCATACCGCAGTTGAATACATACAACGGCTCCATGGCAAGGTCCTCACAGAGTTGAAGATATTCATGAAAGCCCAATCCATTATAAGTACGGTAATGCCACATCAGAAGATGTCCCGGACGCTCCCATGCGGGTCCGACAATATTGCGAAAACGCATGGCAGTGGATGGGCTGATACCTTCTACGATACAACCTCCCGGAAATCGGAAGAACCTCGGATTTAAATCCTTTAGTTTTTCAACGATATCTTTTCTTAACCCATGTCCTAAGTAGGTGTCCGAGGGCATCAAAGAGATAAAACCGATCTTTATTCTACCCCCATCCGGACAGCTGATCTCTAATTTAGCGTTTTGAGATTCGCCTTTCGCTGTGAGCACAGCATCATACCTGATATATTGATTTGTATTAATCCGTAATTTCGTACCGGAGTAGATTGTCTCTCCATCTTTCATCTCTACGATTACTTCCACCGGTACATCGGCCTTCGCAAACATATAGAAAGAATAGGACGCTCCCAAGTTCTGTGGAATTCCGCAGAAGCCGGTATTGACAATTTTACCGTTTTTTGAAAAATTAACATCCAGGGCTGCCTGTCTATGTATATTAAGTGTATCTGTTAAATCCAATTCCATCCCCGCATGTACGCTGTACCAAGCAGGTATCGGTGTGTAGGCCACTTCATTCTGGCGTACCCATCTGGATAAGCCTTCTCCATGGTTAAATTCATCACGCCATCCCGAAGCAGTAATCACGGCATAGCCAGTTTCATCGGTAGTACAATCGATCGGAGGTATTGAGTCTTCAAACGTTCGGTTACGTATTAACTCCGGGTACAAACCCCCGTCAACTGCTCTATTGATATCCTCCAAAAAGATACCATACAGATTTTTCGCTACAGGGATTTTCTTATTAGCCGTTTTAATATTAATCCTGCTCATGTGTATGCCTCCCTTATCCTTACTGCCTTTTGTCAATCGTTTAACCATCACTCCTTATTATATTCATACCTTTCACTACAAGTAAACCATTCGAATTATAGATGTTATGTATTTTTACACTATAATTTATAGATATTTATATTTCATTTGTATAATTTGCCATTTGTTTCAATAGATCGACTCTCAAATTATTGAGGTAAAACGTTTTTCCTATAATCACCGAGCATTCCTGATAAAATCACAAAAATAGACCTCTCAAATGACTTATTCAAAGTCATTTGAGAGGTCCTATTATCCTTATACCTCGTATTCAATTAAGCGTATCGAGTTCCATATCCTTCACTCAGATAAATTGCTGACCGAAGCTCTTTCCACAATACTGCAAGGCATTCTTACTATTTCATGTTCATTCCGCTTCTCACAATCCCCTTCCATCATGCTTAATATAATCCGGGCTGATTCTCTACCAATCTCCGGTAATCCAAGATCACTCGTCGTTAAGTTTGGTCGCAGATATTCAGAGATTTCTTTGTTGTCATATCCTACCACTGAGATATCTTGTCCTATCTTGATATTACACTCATAGAGATAATCATAGGCACCTGCTGCCATCGTATCATTCATACAGAAAATAGCAGTCACACCTTCCTCAATCAGCTTCTTCGTCTCCTCATATCCGGATTGCCTTTGCCAATTCCCGTATCGAATCCAGTCCGGATTGAACAGTAGCTGTTCCTCGAATAAGGCTCGTTGGTATCCCAGGCTTCTTTTCTGAGTATGAAGATTATCCTCAATGCCTGCGATCAGACCAATCTTACGATGTCCCATGGAGATCAGATACCTGGTCATATCATAGCTGCCTTTCTCGTCATCGATAACAACCGAT
>JAGFXQ010000192.1 GCA_017861355.1 Bacillota bacterium | reverse complement strand
AATGAAGAAAGTAAAATCCGGACAGGTGACCTATGCTGTCAGAGATACCAGTATCGATGGCAAAGAGATTAAGCAAGGTAACATCATGGGTATTGGTGACAAGACGATACTTGCGGTTGGCGATTCGATCAATAGTACTACCTTAGAGCTGATTGAATGTCTCGCTGATGATGATTCAGAGCTGATCAGCTTATATTACGGAGTTGAAACCAGTGAAGAGGATGCCAATATATTAGCCGAAGCAGTGATGGAGCTATATCCGAATCTGGATGTTGAAGTTCATTATGGCGGACAGCCGATTTATTATTATGTATTATCAGTTGAATAGAATAGGGTAGGCATACACGAAAGCAATGCATAGATAAGTGGTTCGGAGGAATATCGAACCACTTTTTCAAAATTTATGGCAAGTGAATAGCTTTATAATTCATTCTGTTGGAGGATATGAGATGGAAAGAGATAGAATGCCAAAGCCAGGGCAGCTATATAATCATTTTAAGAACAAGCCTTATCAAGTGATTACGGTTGCGACCCATGCGGATACCAGGGAAGAAGTGGTGGTTTATCAGGCGTTATACGGAGATTATAAGTGCTATATCAGACCTCTGGACAGCTTCTTAAGTGAAGTAGACCATGTGAAGTATCCGGAGGTACAGCAGAAGTATCGTTTTGAATTATGGACGCCACTGGGGCAGAAAGAAATGAAACAGGAACAGGTAGAAACTATACCGAACGTCTCTACTGCTCAGAAAGAAATCAGCTATGATAACATAGAATACGGAGCATTAGCGAAGAGTGAAAGTGTTCCGACAGAGAAGGTTGAACCAAAGAGTGAAAGTGTTCCGGCAGAAAAGGATGAGCCAAAGAGTGAAAGTGTAAATGAAGTTCTTCTGAAGTTCCTGGATGCGGAGTCCTTCTATAAAAAACTTGAGGTGATTACATCGAATCGAAAACATATGAATGATCGGTTAATCAACGATATGGCAGTATCTTTGGATTGTGCTGTGGATGAAGGGCCGCTGGATCAGAGAATTCAGGGATTAATCACTTGTCTGCAGGCGATGTGTCGCTTTGAAGATAAAAGATTGCGTTAGACTATTGCAACAATTAATGAGTAAAATAACTGGGGTATTGCTTAGAGGTCCGAGTATCCGGATGCCGAAAGCAATACCCCAGCTTTTTGTGTATATCATGACACTTCAAAAGTACTTGTGATTCGTGGGTACTATTCCAGATTAAGTTTTCTATTAAAGATAAAGTTTGTTCCCCAGTAGAATAATCCATTCGCAATAATGGTAAAGCCGATGGTGAGCGGGAATACAATCTGAGGCAGTGCACTGATCTCCTCAAAGGATTTGTGGAATAACGCTCCTAAAGTGATTAAGGCAACGGTTACTACAATCTGTAATACTGTGCTGATGCCGATATAAGCGGCAAAGGAACCAAGTACCTTATGACCGTTAAATAACTGACCAACTGCAATGGATGCATAGATAATAAGGATGTTATTAATTAGTGCGATAATCACCAGTACAATAAATTCAATGGTGAGTAATGTCATATTGAAGGTTCCGAACTCCTTGCCCATTTCGTTAAGAACCATACGTATGCCATCCTTTAATAATCCAAAACGCTCTCTGGTAAGGAAGACACCTAACAAGGATGCTATGATCAGGAGAAAACTGACCAGGTTCCAGAACATAGAGACAAGAAGCTTTGAATTAATCAACTGAGAGGGTTTCACCGGTAATGTGAACATCAGGTAACCTTCATCTGTCATTAAATTCTTGTAAAATCGTAATACGATTATAACTAAGGATACTACTGCAATCGTTACGATCGATATGACATAGGCCATAGTAGCAAAGCCCGGAATGACATTTAAGGCTCCTCGAAAATCAATGCTTAATGCGATGCGATCTACAATTGTAAGAACGAACAGTACCAGATAGATTGGTAATAATAATCTGGCCGTTGCTTTGAATTCATGCTTTAATAATTTTCCTAACATTTGAATACCTCCCTGAATAAAGTATCAACCGATTTTCCTTCCTTTGTACGGATATCTTCGACAGAGGAATGAAGAGTAACCGTTCCATCCTTGATAAAGACAACCTCATCGAGCACCTTCTCGATATCAGCGATCAGGTGAGTGGAGATCAGTACGGTAGCATTTTCGTTGTAATTAGAAATTATGGTATTCAAGATATAATCTCTGGCAGCCGGATCAACTCCACCGATTGGTTCATCCAGGCAGTAGAGGTCAGCGTTGCGGCTCATTACTAAAATCAGTTGTACCTTTTCTTTCGTTCCTTTAGATAGGGTCTTCATACGACGACTTGCATCCAGATGTAAGCGGTCAAGCATCTCGTTCGCACGCTTTGAATCAAAATCCGGATAAAAATCATGGAAGAATTCGATGGTATCGGATATCTTCATCCAATCAGGAAGATAGGTCTTCTCAGGTAAGTAAGATACGATCTTCTTCGTATCGGTTCCCGGGGCTTTGCCGTCCACCAGAATAGTGCCGGAAGTGGGAACCAGCAATCCATTGATTAGTTTAATCATTGTTGTCTTTCCGCTGCCATTCGGACCCAGAAGTCCGATGATACGACCACGCTCCAGAGTTAAATTCACATTGGAGAGAGCGGTGAGAGTCGTAAATTTTTTGGTTAGTGACTTACACTCTAATATTGCACTCATACTATTATACCTCCATGATGCTTTCTCTCAGCATCTTAAATTAATGTCTGACAATAAAAAGATATTCTTGCTACCTTTTCATCGTAGGATAGGAAGCTCCCCTATTTTCTATCTTGGTTATCATTACCTTTTACCGTTTCTAACAATGTCGGTTACTAAGGCTAATGTCTCTTCCGGACTAAAACCGATTAGTTTCATACGTTCAATAAAATCAATAACCTGCTCTTTGGCCGATTCACCTTTCAGCTTCGCGATCATCCCTTCATCGGATGTGATGAACCTTCCGCTGGTCCGATTAGCATACACAAGACCGATGCGCTCCAGTTCGGATAAGGCCTTCTGCATGGTATTAGGATTGACGGTTGCTTCTGCAGCCAGATCTCTTACGGATGGAAGTTTATCGCCGGGTTTGAATACACCGGATATAATTCCTGCCTGTATCTGCTCAATTAGCTGAATATAAACAGGTCGTTCTGAATCAAGTTCCCATTGCATTCTTACAACTCCTTTCAATGTTGGCTATATGCGCCAGTTTCTATTTCACCTCGTCTGTACTACTGTATTAAGTGGTTAATACAATAATACAATATGGAAATAGAATTGTCAATACCTGTTTATAAAATATTTCATATTTTTTTCCTTTTCCATTCCTTTATTATAGTTTATAATAAAAAGGATGATTTGAACGAAGTATGTATCCGATGGAGGTGGACCCTTGGAAGCGAATGACAAGATAAAAGTAATCAAGGGAATAGGAGAGAAGACAGAGAAGCTTTTCTATAAGCTTGGGATCGAGACAGTGCAGGATCTTCTGGAGCACTATCCAAGAGGATACGAAGAGTTTGAACGACCGGTGATGATTTCCTCGATCGCAGAGGGTGCTACGATGGCGATTGAAGCATCCATCACGATGACTCCCAAGATTAAAAGAATAAGGAATCTTCAGATCGTGAGTGTTCAGGTGAAGGATGCGTCCGGAGTTATGAATCTCACCTGGTTCAATATGCCTTTTCTGCAGAAGACCCTTCATAGTGGATATCATTATATTTTCCGTGGCAAGGTGATTCGTAAGAATGGGGTTCTGGTTATGGAACAGCCCGGAATCTATGAGAGAGAGAATTATTATAAACTTCTTAAGATAATGCAACCGATCTATCCCTTGACCCAGGGAGTTACCAATACGATGATTTCCAAGTCAATCAAGCAGGTTCTGTCCGAGATTGACCTTGCAAAGGACTATATTCCGAAGCCGGTTGCAAAGGAATATCAACTGATGGACCGGACCAAGGCCATCAAAGAGGTCCATTTTCCGAAGGACCGGGACAGTATGATGAAAGCAAGACAGAGACTTGTCTTTGATGAATTCTTTCTATATTCCCTTGCTCTTCGTAAGCTCAAAGCAAAGAAGACAGTATCACTGTCCGAGTATCGGATGACGGTGTGTGAGGAATGTGAAGAACTAATTCAGAGCCTTCCATACTCCTTGACCGGGGCACAGCTAAGAGTATGGCAGGAGATCCGGCAGGATCTGCAGAGTGAATATGTGATGAACCGATTGATTCAGGGTGATGTTGGTTCCGGTAAGACGGTACTGGCGATCCTCGCTCTCATTATGGCAGTGAAGAATGGTTGTCAAGCCTGCTTCATGGTTCCAACCGAGGTTCTTGCCAAGCAGCATTACAGATCCTTGGAGGATATCGCAAGACAATTCGGCTTTTCGATCAGCCTGTTGGTAGGTTCCATGACGGCGAAAGAAAAGAGAGAGGCGTATGAACGGATCAAGTCCCATAAAACGGATATAATAATAGGTACACATGCTTTAATACAGGAAAAGGTAGAATACGACCGTCTTGGCCTGGTAATCACGGATGAGCAGCACCGTTTTGGTGTAAAACAGAGGGAAGCCTTGATGAATAAAGGTGGTAATCCTCATGTTCTTGTTATGAGTGCGACGCCCATTCCAAGGACATTGGCAATTATCCTGTATGGTGATTTGGACATTTCTATCGTAGATGAGCTTCCGGCACAACGATTACCGATTAAAAATTGTGTGGTGGATACAAACTATCGACCCAAGGCATATCGATTTATTGCAAAGCAGGTTGAGGAAGGTAGACAGTCCTATGTCATCTGCCCTATGGTAGAAGAAAGTGAAGAAGTTGAAGCAGAGAACGTAATGGAATATACACAGCGACTCCAGGAAGAGCTACCTACCGGGATTTCGGTGGAATATTTGCATGGCAAGATGAAACCCAAGGATAAGAATGAGGTTATGGAACGCTTTGCAGAAGGAGAGATCCAGGTTCTGGTATCCACTACGGTAGTCGAGGTTGGGGTCAATGTGCCGAATGCAACGGTTATGATGGTAGAGAATGCGGAGCGGTTCGGACTGGCCCAGCTCCATCAGCTCAGAGGGCGTGTCGGACGTGGCAAGCACCAGTCCTATTGCATCTTTGTCTGCGGAAGCAGCAGTAAGGATGCCTGGGAGCGTCTTGAGATACTGAATAAATCGAATGACGGCTTCTTTATTGCCAGCGAGGATCTTAAGCTGCGTGGCCCCGGGGATATCTTTGGAATTCGTCAGAGCGGAGATATGGACTTTAAGCTGGGTGATATCTATAATGATGCCAGTATCCTCAAGGTGGCAGCAGAAGCAGTGAAAAGTCTGAAGGATGAGGAAGTGGATGGTATCTTTGAGAAGAACCCTTATCTGGAGGAGCATATCCTGAATCGTAATTCGAATACTTTATAGAGAACTGATCCTGGAAAGGTTCCAAAATACCCTATTCGACATCGATTTACAACCGGCGGAAAGAAACAAAAGCTTGTTAATATATGGTTTTTCGCTTATACTAAATAGAATATAAGCGGGGTAGGAAAGCGCAATATAAATGAGTAAAATAATTATAATTCTAACATAAAGAGGTAGGACATGGAAAAGCTGGAGAAGGTCATTAGTCAGAATAGAACAACTGAGTCAAAGCTCTCTGTGATTATTCCGGTATATCAGGAAGGCAGCCACATCAGGAATTCTATCGGGGTTATCGAGCAGGTGCTGATAGATCATCAGCTACCCTATGAATTTGTGCTGATTGACGACGGCTCTAAGGATGACACCTGGCTGGAATTGAAGCAGATGGCAGGGGAGAATGAACATATCACTTCGCTTCGGTTAAGCCGTAATTTTGGAAAGGAATCTGCCCTTTGCGCAGGACTGGAGTATGCACAGGGAGATATGATACTTGTGATGGACAGTGATCTGCAACATCCGCCGCAACTAATTCCTGAGATGGTTAAGGCATGGAGGGAAGAAGGCTATGATGTGGTTGAAGGCATCAAAAGCTCCAGAGGAAAAGAAAATATAATTTATAAGCTATGTGCAAAAGCATTTTATTATATCATCTACAAAACATCGGATATTAATCTGGGACAAGCATCTGATTTTAAGCTGATGGATCGTAAGGTTTTGGAAGCTTGGAAGGAAATGCCGGAAAGAGCTATCTTCTTTCGAGGAATGTCTGCATGGCTTGGTTTTGACCGGAAGCAGATCAGTTTTGAAGTGGCGGATCGCGTAAACGGAAAAACCAAATGGTCTTTACTTCGACTTATGAGACTTGCAATCAATGCGATAACCTCCTATTCTTCAGTACCGCTCCATTGTATTACCGTTCTTGGCATCTTAATGTTTCTTGGTGCTATCGTACTCGGAGTGCAGACACTCTATATGTATTTTTCAGGACAAGCCTTATCGGGCTTTACTACAGTGATTCTGTTGCAGCTAATTATCGGCAGCTCAATTATGATAAGTTTGGGTATGATCGGAATCTACCTGACAAAGATTTATAAGGAAGTAAAAGGCAGACCCAGATATCTGATTTCAAAATGTATCCGAGGCGGTGAGAAGAAATGATCGGATTACTATACATTATTCTATCCTTTGGCCTGGGTTGGGCAATCTGTTCGTTAGCTTTCCCTCGATTAAACCG
>JAGFXQ010000191.1 GCA_017861355.1 Bacillota bacterium | reverse complement strand
AGCTCCTAATACATAAAGAAGCGGATAATAATGCTCCGGTGTAGGGAATGCATAATCAGAAGCTGCCCCGGCTGACTTATACTGTACTGCCCGATCGTATTGCTGATTCAGAATAGAATTCTTAATATAGGTATCAAACTCCTCTGCCCAAGGATAGCCTCCCTCCAACTCCCAATTGATTCTGGAAAGGTTGTGGACAACATTCCCGCTTCCGAGAATCAGTACCCCCTGATCACGCAGAGCACTCAGTTCTTGGCCCATCCGGTAATGAACTGTCGCATTTGCATTGCGATTAATACTTAGTTGATAGACCGGGATCTCTGCCTCAGGATACATCCGGCAAAGAACAGACCAGGTGCCATGATCGATACCCCAACTATTATCAATCTTCACTTCTTCTGCGAGGAGCGCTTTGGTACTATGCGCAAGCTCGGGTGATCCCTTCACCGGATATTTCAGCTCGTAAAGTTCTCTCGGGAAGCCATACATATCATATATCTGAGTAGGATACTGGGCATCACAGATTCTGGATCCGTCAGTATACCAATGGGCAGAAACGGACAAGATTGCCTTCGGTTTGGGGATTTTACTACCAAGGGCAGTCCATGTTTCGGTGAATTCATTCTCTTCAATTGCATTCATTGGCGAACCGTGACCGATAAACATAACAGGCATTTTACTCATAACTTTTACCTCCTATAGCAATTATAATTGTATTATAATACATATATCGCATTATTGCATGCTATCTACCAGATATATTGAATATTATTCATTTCTCTTTTTTCGTTTTATCGCTATCATAATGATCAATTGCAATAATCCCAATATAAAGAAGGCCAGATGCAGATCCGTATGATCCGCGACTAATCCACATATTGGGAATAATATTACCATCAGAACAGAGAATAACATACTGTTAACTGATATTATGGTTGCCCGCTGCTTCGATGGAATCAACTCATTGATCGCTGCAGACTGTATTGGATACAGAACCGCATTGGCATAATTAATAACTCCAAAAGCAATGACCGAAACAATCAGATTATGTCTGCTCATTGCAATAATTCCAGCTCCCATTAATGTGGAAGCTACATATTTTGCTTTATGTCCGAATATAGACAGCATTCTTTCACTGCTCAATGCACCCAAGATTGATATTAGACTGGCAAAAAGCATAATCATGCTGATTTCAATCTTATTCAACCCAAGCAAGCTGAAGAACTCTTGTCCATAGAAGAATACAATCGTATGAAAAGTAAAGACAACGGGATAATATAGTAATATATTTCTAAGCTCTGCATCTCCTCGAATTATAGTTATACATACTCTAAAATGATCCTTCAAGATTCTAGATACCTTTGTTCTCTCCACCGGAATGGAGGATTCAACAGCTACGACATACGGTTCTACGAATAGAAATGCGGGTATTAGTGCCAGGATAGCAACAATAACGGATACAATATAGCACCAGGCAAAAGAGAACTCCGCAATCACTCCTCCTAATACGGTAGCAATTCCTTGCGCCACTTCAATAAGAACATTCAAACGGCTATTTACCTTGATATATCGTTCTTCCTGTCCAAGCTCTTTCATGCTGTCATAAACCAGAGCTTCTTCCGATCCCGAATTCAAATTCTGGCCTATCGCTGAGATAGCAAAGGCTATTGCAAAATGCCACATGCTCCCTCCGAACAGACAGATCAGGGAAGATATTGCACTACAGATTCTCCCAACCAGAATCACTTTTTTACGTCCTAACAGATCTGCGAAAGCCCCCGTCGGAACTTCACATATTAGACTTGTCAGATGGTAGATTCCTTCGACAATCCCGATCTGCCATAAGGTCATTCCTTTGAAAACCATATATAACACCCAAATTGAGCTGGAAATATCAAAATTTTTAAGAAAACAATAAATATAATCTGATTGTATATTCCTACCTCGTTAGTATGAGCATGCCCAATTGCTCTTTCGGGTCCAAGTATTCGTAAGACTACGCCTATGATTGGCGCATAAAAAAAGGAACATAGATCTATTTCTCAAGATTTATGTTCCGACGGAGCTACTGCGGTTTAACGTTAGAAAGCCATTTTTGAAACTTTCTATTGTCATGAATTAGAAATAATCTATGGGCTTCCCTTAAAGAAGGGCGCAGTAGTCCCGTAAAGGCACTTTAATAAATGCTTTTATCAATGAACTGCTACTGCAAATTGGTGTGTAACCAAATAAGCTCATGAATTATCTCCTTTCATAAAATATTTGTATTCATATTATCATGTATCATTCTTATAAGCAATCATTATTTCAATTGCATTCTCTTAACTTCATTGTTTGTAGCAAGGTTCTTAAAACATCTGACTGGGCCGTTAATTGTTCGCTGGCTGCAGCGCTTTCCTGAGCTGTCGCAGAATTGTTGCTTACAATATCTGAAATATGATTGATCTGCTCCAGAACAAGTTCTACTGCTCTCTGCTGTTTATTTGTTTCCTCCAGTATTCGATTCACTGCATCCGCAGCGATATCAATATGATCCTCCGTATCTTTCAGGACCTGAGCAGTTATTTTCACCTCATTATCACCGATATGAACTGCATTTAGAGTATCTCGGATCATCTTTTCCGTTTGTTTTGATGCTGCCGAACATTTCTCGGCAAGCTTAGCTACTTCATTTGCCACTACAGTAAATCCTTTTCCGGCCTCTCCTGCTCTGGCAGCTTCGATCCGAGCATTTAATGCCAGGAGATTTGTCTGATCTGCAATATCATTAATACTCTGGAGAACAATAGATATTTGTTCACTCGTATTGTTGATGACGGACATCGTAGACACTAAGTTGTTCATTTTTTCTCTACCTGTTTCCGCACTGCTACGCGCGCTTCTTGATAATCGATCCGCCGTCACACAAAGAGCTTCATTGGATTTCGCATTATTCGAAATATTTAGTATTGATGAAGAGATATCAAGAATTGCAGTATTTTGGTTACTCGTACCTTCTGCAAGATTTACTGCTCCATCCGCTACCTGCCTTGCACCGGCATACACTTCATAAGATGTCTGCTCAATTTGCCGAAACACTCCATTCAGAAAATCTAAAATCTTCGTTAAGGATACTTGAATCGGCTTAAAATCACCAACATACTCCACTTCCAAAGCAATGGCAAGGTCGTTATCAACAATATGCTGTAACTTGTCAGAAATATCGAGAATATAGATATTCAAAGACTCAACCGTATTGGATAATCCTTTTGCCAAAACACCGATTTCATTGTCTCCCTCTTTGCTAATCTGAACCTGAAGATTACCCTGTGCAATCTCCTTAGAGATATCAGTTAATTCAACTAATGGACCGCAGATAGAATAAATTGATTTCGTTACTCTTCTCAATATGATCATGATTGAGTATACGATAGCGAATAACGCTACGATCATTACTATGATGCTGATCATAAGTGTTTGGTGACTATAGGTCGTTCCTTGCTTACTCATAAAGGCAAACAACGTACTGATCGTATTCTCCAGATCGTTTGCTAAGCTGGATGCCTCACCACTATATAACTTGGTAGAATTGTATTTACCCTGATCTCTTTCATATTGGATGATCTGATCTTTCATCGGTATGTATTCCTTGAGTAGTGACATCATATGATGATATGCTTCTTTGCTTTCCTCTTGCTTCATTAGAACTGCTAAGTTATTAGCATTCTCAACCAATTCTTCTGATAGTTCTTCGATACGACCGATACTATCCTCCTGAGTATTTATGGAAGAATCATATACCAGATAACGCAACTGTGAATGTAAGGAATTGAACTTAAGTTCCAGACTACCGACTTTTCCTTGTCCGGAACCATAGATCTCAAAGACTGATTTATTTACAAAGGTAATTGTTACGGTCAATGCCATTAACATCATGATTATGAGTAAGAATACACCGATTGCTTTATAAAAGGAACTTTTTAACTGCCCACTAACACTATTCTGATCAAGTCTTTGCGCTGACCGCATTGAAAAAATATTTTTCACGCTCTTACTAGGCTTCATATCTCATACCCCTTCTCTTAAAGTATCTTATCGATAATCTCTGCAATTGCGTTTTCATCATTGCTGACTGTAACAACATCTGCGAGCTCCTTTAAAGATGATATA
Source organism: Bacillota bacterium (assembly GCA_017861355.1). Lineage (GTDB taxonomy): Bacteria > Bacillota > Clostridia > Lachnospirales > Lachnospiraceae > Mobilitalea. The sequence goes on along the minus strand of JAGFXQ010000191.1, from coordinate 4,488 downwards.
GCATTCTTTGTAGCAATACCGACATCTGCTGTCTGCAGCATTTCAACATCATTATTATAATCTCCTACTGCATAAACTCGGAATTCGGCACCCATTATTTCTTTTATATACCGTAAGGCACTGCCCTTACTGATACCGGCAGGAAGATATTCAAGATAAATCTCAGAGGAAAAGACCCAGTTAAGCTCATTCATAAGCTCGGAATGAAGCATGGTTGCATTTAGGGTTCTTAAATCCTCCGTTTTACCGCAAAATAAAATTTTGATCCAGGGTATGTCGATAATAGCATCCATCCCGCAGAATTCGCAGGGCTGATGAATTGAGACAACATATGGATCTGCTTGTGACTCGGGGGATACGAAATAGCACATTTCAGGACAATATATTTGAATGGTTACATCAGGAAATTTCTTCAGACAATATTCCAGAAACACGATAAGTCTTGCTTTGGGCAACTCATGTAAAGTGATAAACTTATTTGCACTAAAATCAAAAATTCCACATCCGTTATATAGAATACATGGTGCATTCACTTTAATTTCATCAAGAAATAAAACGGAATTCAATTGACTTCTTCCGGTAGCTATGCCAAACAAGCCACCATTTTCTATGAAATACTTTATTGCTTGTTGATTTTCCCTCGAGATACAGCCCTGTGAATTCAGCAGAGTTCCATCCATATCACTAAGCAATAATTTATTTGTAAACTTCTTCATATACATATACCCGCTTTCTAGTCAGTTCATCAGACCTCGAACTAGTTCCGCTTCTTAACAAAGCCAGTAGGAGACATTAAGGTATAGCGTTTAAATACGGTACAAAAATGCTTATAATCCGAGAATCCTGTCATATCCGAAATCTCATAAACGCGATATCTGCCGGTATTCAATAATTTGATTGCCTGCTGGACGCGATAGGCATTCAATACATCCAGAAAGGAATGATTGGTAACTTCCTTAAACTTTCGGCTTAAATAGCTGGCACTGACCCCTAATTCCTCGGAAATAGATTCAATTCCGATCTTCTCTTTATACTTTTCTTTCATTTTTTCGATCGACTTTGCCACATAACCGCTTTCCGAATGATCTAATTCGATATAATAGTTTAGGTCCATTCTTGAGTCAGGATTGTTTTTGCTTTCCATCGCAAATTCTGCTTCTCTGTTCATATCCAGCTGATCATGAAGTCCCTGAATTACCTCGATGATTTTATTCTCATCGATCGGTTTAACCAGATAATCATAAGCTTTTAATTCAATTGCCTTTTTTGCATATTCAAATTCTGTGTAGCTGGTCAAAATAATACTTTTGAATTTCACATGCTCCAATGCCTGACGAACCATCTCTATTCCGTCCATTTTTGGCATCTTGATATCCGTAATTACAACATCCGGCTTATATTCGATAATCTTTTGGAGTCCATCTTCCCCATCCGATGCTTCTGCAACAACAACACAGTCCATACTCAGCCAATCAATTGTGAAAACCAGACCTTTACGAATAATATCCTCATCTTCCGCTATTAATATTTTTAACATCGCTACCTCCGGAACTTCCTACATTTCTTGCAGGCAAAACAATTTTTATGGTTGTACCTTTCTCCTGATCACTTTGTATCTGAATTCCATACTCGTCTCCATACTTAAGTTGTAGCCTTCGGTTGATATTATACAACCCGGAATGACTGCTCTTATTGACGCTGCATCCTAGTACCTGCTGTATTTCTTCCAACACCTCAGGTTCCATACCGGCACCATCATCAGAACAGATCATGACAAGCTTGCCATCTTCTAAGTAGCCACTAATTTCAACAACCAAGTGTTCTCGACCCACAAATCCGTATTTAATGGAATTCTCAACCATGGGCTGTAGCAAAAGCTTTGGTATAATACACTCCTCAATCTCCGGTGAAATATCTATCGTATACTGAAAACGTTGGTTGAATCGAAATTTCAATATGCTCATATAGTTTTCCATATAAGCAATATCTTCATTCACTGTAACCTCTTCCTGTGTATTACTGATGCTATACCGAAGCAAAATGGATAAGTTAAGAACCATCTTACTGGCTATTTCAGGCTCCATCTTACACATAAATCGGATATTCTCCAGTGTATTAAATAAAAAATGAGGATTAAACTGTGACTCTAACTGTTTTGTTTGAGAGAAAGCAACTAATTTTCCCATCTCTATATTTCGTTCAATCTGTTCCTTCAAGCTATCCATCATCTGATTATAAGCGTCAGCAATTGTTTCAAATTCATCGTTGCTAGTGATTTCAATATGTGTATCCAAATCACCTTCTTTTGCTTTTTCAAAGGAATCGATGATCACATATAGATCCTTTGTTTTCTTTGCAGCCATTCCTTTCGAACTGATGAATACAAATAAAAACATCATAGTAAAGACAAAGAGGAGTATGATAACAATATATTTTATAATCAACAACTGATTGCTTAATGGTAAGATGGAATAGATATGGATATGATTATCCATAATTCCGCTGGATGCAACAAAAAACTTACCGTCATCTCTTTCTACATGACTTCTTTCTTTTTCTATGGTCAGATCAAAACGTTCCAGGGTATCTAAAAAATTGAAATTATTCGTAAAATACACCCACCCGTTTTCATCTGTGATTACGGTCTGGGAAGCCAACTTAGCAATCTCAATCTGAAATTGCCTGCTATCAATTACGAACACCGCATAGCCGCTGATCGCATTATTCTGCACCATTGCTTTACCAATTGCCAACTGCATATCATCTTCGCCGGAATTCCTCAAAAGTTTAATCGCAATCTTCGTTGGGTTTTGCTTCATGATGCGAAAAATACCCCAATTACTTGCATAGCGGCCATCCAGAAATTCAGGAACCGACTTTGTACCAGTAATGATTGGAGTTATTGCTTGATCAAAAACGTAAATATTAGCTTTTTTATCCAACTCATTTGCAACATTATAAATATGCTCAAATATATCAACCCTTTGATTCACGTCCACTTCACCATCAAAAAGGCTCAGTTGTTGCTCCAGCATATGAATGAGATCAACATAGGAATTCACTGTCTCTTCCATTTCAAGCGTAATCGCTTTATTTTCCTTTACGGTTGCACTCTCTGTTGAATAGCGCCATATTCCTAAGAAAATCATCAAACACACCAAAGTCAAAAGTGCTACCGGGATGATTGAATAAATCAAAAGCATTCTTCGTATACCCTCTTTATAGTAACTATGCTTTTTCTTTTTCATACAATCATCCCTCCACTTTGGTTTATAAACTTATCTCCTTTTTACCAGATAACTTAAAAAATAGCAATAGTGATATTACCGTGGTAAGCGTAAGAATGCTGGCTAAGGCGGCGGCTGTTCCATAGCTGGATCGGATTACTTCTGTGTATATTGCTACAGACATGGTTCTTGTATCACCGGTATATAGAATAACGGAAGCACTTAACTCATTAATAATCGTAATCCAACTAAGAATGGCTCCCGATACAACACCCGGCATCATCATAAATGCAGTAACCTTGAAGAAGGTCTTAAGCGGTGAATCTCCAAGACTGATTGCAGCCTCTTCCATACTTGGACTGATCTGATAAAGAATAGCCGCACTGGATCGTAATGTATAAGGCAGACGACGGACAACAAAAGCGATAATGATAATAACTGCCGTACCACTAAGCAGCATCGGTTTTTTATTGAAAGCCAGTAGTAAGGTTATACCTAAGACAGATCCCGGAATGATATATGGGAACATCGTCATAGAGTCAATAATATTCGTTAACCAGCTTCTTCTCCTTGTTGTGATATAAGCGATGAACATTGCCATAAGTACAATGATAATGATTGCAATGATACCAAATTTATAAGTATTTAGAATGGACTTACCCAAATTCTCAAAGATTGTCCGGTAACTTTCCAGGGAGAAGCCATCGGTAAACATCGATCCCTTGGTCGCCTTAAAGGAAGTATAGATAACCGTCAGCTGTGGTATGATGGATAGAAATACAACAAACCCGATGGTTACATGTAAAATAATATTCTTGATGCCATGAAGCTGTTTTTCCTGCATCGGGCGTAAGGAACTCATCGTAAAGGATTTTTTATTTACTACATATTTCTGTCCAAGGAACATAACACCTGTAATAATTACCAGTATCACGGCAAGGGCAGCTGCAAAGTTAGCCTTTCCTCCCACTTCACTGATGAATTCGTTGTAGATCAATACCGGCATAACCGTGTAACCTTCACCGATTAACATGGGTGTTCCAAAATCAGCCAGTGCATTCATAAATACCAGCAAGGAACCGGCCAATATTGTTGGAGCTATTAACGGGATAATTACTGTGGTGATTTTACGGAAGGGACTGCAGCCAAGACTTTCCGCCGCCTCACTTAATGAGCTGTCGACCTTCTTCAGTGCACCCTTTGTATATAAGTAGATATAAGGATAAAGTTTTAAGGTTAATACCAGCAGAATACCTCCAAA
>JAGFXQ010000190.1 GCA_017861355.1 Bacillota bacterium | reverse complement strand
AAAGCCGGCGCTATTATTAAGCGGGTTGAGATACCGGAGACGCCTTATATTATGGATGTCATGAAATATGAATTCCAATATGCCATGAATCAATATCTGAAAGGATTGCCCTCGGATTATCCAATCAAATCTCTACAGAATATTATTGATTATAATAATGAGTATAAGGAAGAAGCTCTCCGCTACGGTCAGACCTTGCTAATCGATGCACAGGAGAATGCTTCTGGAACCTTAAAGGATGCTCCTTATCAGAATATCCTTAAGGACCGACAGGAGTGTATGCAGAAGATCAGAGAAGAACTGAAGGGTACGTACTTCTGTATCATGTATAGCTTCAGCAGTATACTGCAATATACGGAGCTTCCGGCGATTACAATCCCTTATGGTCTGAAACAGGATGGGACGCCGGCCGTACTTCAGCTGACGGCACTGACGAATGAGGAATTGCTTAAGAATGCTTATATCGTAGAGAGAACTATCGGAATGAGAGTAGAACCAAAGCTAGGATAGGGTACCATAAGTCAGATAGATATTAATTCGTAAAATGCCTGCCGGGATATTCATCTGATAATATTTTGATCCTTATGCAGGAGAGGGTTATGATGTTCCCGCAGATATTATTTTAGTAACTCATCAGCATGGAGATCATAATCAATTGAACCTGGTTACAAAGAAGCCTTCCTGTACAGTGATTCAGGAGAGTGATGCGCTCAAGGGAGGACAATACCGAAGCTTTGATATTATGGGGGTTGGTATTCAAGCAGTTCCCGCCTATAATAAGAATCACCGCAAGGAAGAGTCTGTCGGTTATGTGATAAGTGTGGATGGAGTGAAGGTCTACGGCTCCGGAGATACCTCAACTACCAAAGAGATGCAGGAGTTAGCAGAACATCATCTCGATTATGCGCTACTTCCCATCGATGGCATCTATAATATGGACGCCAAAGAAGCAACTGCCTGTGCGGAATTAATCGGTGCGAAGCACTCGATACCAATTCATATGGCACCGGGAAAGTTATTTGATCTCAAGATGGCTGAGAAATTCGCAGCAAAGAATCGGCTGATCTTAAGAGATGGGGAAGAGATTGAGCTATAAGAAACGGTAATGAACGCATAATTTAAGTTAAAATAATAGGATGAAATGGAAGCAATAATGGTCGTGAAAAATATTGTTGTAAAATAAAGTATATTGTGCTATAATCAGGTTAGAAAAATCAAGGACACATAGTGTCGGTTGATTCCCGGTATCAGATAGTTATCCTGAAGTTGGAGCCTCGAGGATAACTATCTTTTTTTGTATCGGTGATCTAAATATGTGAGAAATGCTAATACTAACATAAGAAGCGTTAATACTTCTGAGATAGTCATAAGCCTCACCCCCCTTTTTATGTAATGATGATACAACACAAAAAGGAATCAACCGATAGAATGTTATCCTCAATTATTCTAACCTGATAGGAACATCATACCATACATATGTTCGAAAAACAATACAGTAAATGCATAAAAAAGGATATATATAACATGATTTGTTATATATATACATAAAATTCCAAAATGTTTGGTGCATTTTTCTACAAGAATTTCGTTTACAAATTATGTATTCTGGATTATCATAAGAATATCTAGAAAATCTATTACACAATCTTTTTTATCGTTTCATATTCCCAATCATAATTTTATAAGGAGGATATTTTGTGAAAGTAGCATTTTGGAGCAATGCGAATGAACTTTGCACAGTTTCGGCTAATTTAGCAGCAATAAGTGTAGCTTGTGCGATCCGTGGCCCGTATTCAATAATCTCTATGGAGAACCGTCTTCGAAGTCATAACTTGGGAAATGCCTATAATGGTGGTGCAAGAGCAAATCTACTGGATGAAGTAGGGACGAATTATTATGACGGCAGTGGAATAGAAGGCTTACTTCGCAAGATATATCGTGGTGATATACGTTCAAACATTCTGAAATCCTATCTGAAAGAAATAATTCATAAACATCTTTATTACATACCCCAAAGCAGAATGCTGCATAATGAAATTTTTGATTATGAGTTGGATCATAGCATTGAACCACTGTTTCATATGATAGACGAAAGCGCAGATTTATGCTTTATCGATACAGCAAGTAATAATAATCTTAGTACAAAAATAATTCTGCAAGAAGCCGATCTGATCGTTGTAAACCTCTGCCAAAAATCAAGTGTCTTAGATGACTTTTTCCTTCAATATTCTTCCCTAATTCCAAAATCAGTCTTTATTATTAGCAATTATGACACTCATTCAATCTATACAATAAGACAAATAGCAAAGCTTTATCAAATATCGATAGATAAAATGATTCCCATTCCATGCAATGAGCGATATTCAAATGCCTACATTAGTGGTAGTGTATATGAATTTATCTCAAGAAATCTCAATTGTCTCAAAGATAATTCTAATTTCTCATTCATTCAATCCGTAAAAAAAGCTTCCCTAATGATAATAAAGCGAGTTGAAGCAATAGCTCAGCAAAAGGAAATACAGCAGTGTCACTGATGACGATACCTCGTTTTCTATTCATTATACTTATAGGAATCCTCCTTTTCTCTCTTCTTTTATACCTGAGTGGTTTGTTCGAACATAGATATATTAAACGTCGAAATAAGCTGAATATGAAAAGTTCCGGAAAGTATAAGGAAGGAATCATTGTTATTCTCTATTTATCTATGCTGTTCTTAATAATTATCCTCGGCTTTATAATGATAAAATCTAATATCAGGAGCATAAAATGAAATTCAAGCATCGAATGAAACGAACCACCAAGCAGTATATTGTCGTTGCGTTGATTTGTATCATAACCATCGGAGGTGCTGCAGTTTTAACAGCCTTTGTTATTACAAAGCAAGTCAGAGAAGAGTACGAAACTTTACTGAGTGCTGCCTATAATGAGATACACATGAATCAGAAGAATGTATATGTTGCAGCAGTTGACATTGCCACAGGAGATATCGTCTCAAAGGATAATGTGAAAAAATCAACGGTCTACGCTTCTTTACCTCAGGATAGCTATATTACCAATGAAGAACTTGGTAAACAGGCATTAATTGATATTCCCACTGAAACAAATATTATGACTACAATGGTAACAGATAATACAATATCCTCTGAGCTTCGAGAAGTGGAATATCAGGTTATCAATATTAACTCCAACATTATCACCCACGATACAGTTGATGTGAGAATATTTTTTCCGAATGGAGAGGATTATGTTGTATTACCCAAGAAAGTTCTGAGAGGATATGACGGAGAAACAGCAAATTGCTGTCTTTGGTTATCGGAAGAAGAGATTATCAGAATACGTAATGCGATTGTTGATGCCTATCTATATACCGGAGCGTTCTTATATACGACAAAATATATCGAACCCAACATACAAGAAGCCTCCATCGTTACCTATACCCCTTCGGTTGGTGCAATTGAGCTAATACAGAAAAATCCAAATATTTTAGAGACAGCAACGAATGATCTGAGTTCATTAGTTAGAAAAGCTTTAGAGAATCGCCTTGCAAAAGCTTTAAACAAGGATGTGTCTTCACAACAATGGGAGCTATTTGATGACAACATCTATCAGCAATATAACGGAAAAATTTTGGATAGGAATGAACAAGTGCCTGAGGATGTGACGCAAATTCATCAGGATAGCCTCAATGAAATATCATTTATTAATCAAGAAGTAAATAAGGAGAAAGAAGAGAATATCGATGAGCCAGAGAAAAAGAATGAAGTAGTAGATCCCAATAAGACGGATGCCTCTGAGGAGGAAAATTCGGGGGACATCGATACCACAAATATGACCAATTTACCGGATCTCGGCTCGGCACAGCCATCAGATGATATGGTTCAGGTGGATCAATACTTTATGCTAAGGGAGGATGAATAGGATGATGTGCATCGGTTATGCCGGAGAAGAGGCATTTGATGTTATATTATACATAAGCCGTACTTTTGCAAAATTGAATTATGAAGTATTAATCATCGATGTTTCTGATTCATATGCTTTATGCAAATCAATACACCATGGAATGGAATTGGACAGTGATCATGATATTGTAAGCTATCGAGACATCAATTACGTAAGGCATATGTTAACGGAGGAGGAATTATTAGAGTTCAATTATGGAGTCGTTATTGTGGTTTATGGTCATAACTTACCGACACAAATGTTGCTCCCATGTAGAGAAATGATTGTGGTTCTGAATACTTTCCCGCATATTATTGATAGAATCAATGCTTTGATGATGAATAGGAATGAGATAAATTGCGCAACACATATCCTGATCCGTGATATAGTGACTCCAGATGATGTGGAAAGAGTGAAGAATGCAATTACATTTCGATACAAGGTGGAGACGACTAATTATCTATATATGGACTTTAGTGATTATGAAAGTGCTGTAAGCTGTCAGATTACTCAATTAACACGGTTTACTGATATATCAGCAGGATTTAAAAAATATATTATTGAATTTATACATTCCTTGTTACCTGAGCTAAAACCAGATCATATAAAGAAGGCTATCAAGATGGCAAGGAAAGGGAGGTAGAGCGATGAGCAAGATTTTATTCTGGTCTCCACTCCATGGGCAGGGACAAACAAGTAATCTACAGGTTACTGCATTAATTATGAGTATGCTGTTTCGAAAAAAAATTTTGCTTATGCAGACGCATTATAATAACAATAATTTGGAGAGTCCTCTCGTAGGGTACCATCACGAGGGTGAAAATGAAAAATCAAGTATATTCTATGGAATCGGTCTTGATATGGCAGTAACCTACAGCAATATGAAAAAAGTAGACCGCGAGATTCTGGATAGCTGCTGTCTGACTTTTTCGGAAACCTCGTTATTACTGCTCCCCGGAACTCAAACCCAGTGCCGGGAGACTTTCGATCGAGATATTGCTCAGCCTTTGATAAGATTGATTCAAGATGCGAATGAGTGTGTTGATCTTGTATTAATAGATGCTAATAGTGGATCGGATCAGCTGTCAATGAAATTGATGGAACAGGCAGATCTCATAGTAATTAATCTTACACAACGAAGATTTGTGATCAATAAATTCTTTGAAGATTATGGTGAACGCTTTCTGGAGAATGAAAAAATATTTTATCTTTTCGGTGACTACGATGGTAATTCGAGCTATAACATAAATAATTGTCGAAGAAAATATTCGAAATACTTAAAAGTAAATAATTCCGGTGTGATTCCGTATTGTACCAAGCTAATGGATGCTCAAAATGAAGGGAAAATAGTAAACTTTATTAAGGATGGAGTGGCAGTTAGGAGCAAACAAAAAGATAGTAGATTGTTTCATCAGAATAAGAGGTTATATTCGGGGGGGAAACTTCATAAACAGGAAACAGATTATTTTTTTCAAATGGCAGGTTTATCAGTAGAAAAAATACTCAAAATTCTTTTAAGAGTATAACAATATAGAGTAGGGGGTGAGATGAGTGAACTCGGTTGAGTGGATTATATCAGGTATTCTATTAGCAATTATTTCATTATTTCTATATTACATATTCAAAGAGAAAGTAGATGAAGAAGAAAACGTTCTGAAGTTTTCCATTGAATTCCTTAGCAGTGAAGTCAAGAGATACATGAATGAAATAATAAATATGGATATTGATGTATTAAGATTGAATAAAAAAGATATGCAAAGCAGATTAGAAATGAAGCGTACCTTAAGCGATGCCACGCGTGGGTGCTCCCATGGTGACATCCATAAGAAGATGATCGTTTTCGCTCATATAAAGAATATTCTTGCCGGATCCCTAAAACTAACGGAGGAGAGGATGAATGAGATCCTCGCTTTTCATAATACTGGCAGGTTATCATCCATAGATAAATTTGAAATTTTGATGTACCTACAGAAACGGGAGAGAAACTATCACATGTTTCGTGAAATATCCTTTCAAACAGGCTTGGATTGCTTGAAGAAGGATGAGAAAGGCTACTATTATGATATTACAGAAGAAGATATCAATATAGCATTTCATAAACTATCCCAACCATTAAGCTTTGATGACAAACTGAATATAATCACCCAGAGAATCTATGAGGAAACATATGGATTATCCGTCGTCGATATGCTGGTTATGGAAGATGATTCCATTGATAGTGTGTCCGGTGGTATATCAGGTATTACAATAGAAAATATGAAATATCGTGAGGATGATATTTTTAGTGGTAATTATCGAAAGTCAAAGACACATGAAAGTATATGGATTGTATATAATGGAAAGCCAATTCATCTAAAATTCTTGTCCTTTCAAACGAATTCCAATATTGTCAGAGTGTGTAAAAATCTATCAGAACATAGTAGAAATGGTCATTTTACTTCTTCTGAAGGGGGGAGCAAAAACCATCTGGTAGATGGCAGTCGAGTTACGACCTTTCGTCCAAATAATGCTTCGCAGTGGGCCTTTTTTGTGAGAAAATTTGGAAGCTCAAGAAGCTATGAGTTGAAAGATCTTATCACAGACCAAGGAAGCCAATATCCGATTGGTGTACTAAAATGGGGACTCAAGGGATGCATAAATATGGTTTATTCCGGTGACCAAAACTCAGGCAAAACAACCAATATGAGAGCATCCATCAGAGAAATCGATCGAAGGCAGCAGATCAGGACAATAGAAGCGGATTTTGAATTATATCTAAATGATGCTTATTATGAAATGAACATCCTAGGAACTCGCCCTAGTCAGGAGTTGGGATTTGCAAAGCTGATAGAGCTCTTAAAAGCCTCAGAGGCACATACCATCTTATTTGGTGAAACTGCGTGTCTGGATCATGCGAAACATTTGATAGATTTACTATTAGCGGGCTCGAAACGAGTAATCACAACCGGTCACTGGCCGACAGCAGATGAGCTGATCGCATACTTTGTATTAGCAGAGGGTAGCCAGGGGCAAGCATCTTCAGAAGATCGTGAGTGGGTAATTGCAAAGCTTCTAAACCTTGATATACACCATGTAAAAGATAATGATGGTCATCGTTACATCGATCGTATAACTGAAATAATACCCTATGAAAGAACACAACAAATGAATGTTGTTGCGAAGGGAATAGAGGGAAAATTAGATAAAATTGCAGATTATCTAGAATGTATGACTAGGAAAAAAGCCTATGAGACCAGAGATATTGTTATCTTTGCGGACGGTGAATATCATATGATAAATCCGATTAGTGAGAGACTTGCGAATATCATATTACGTAATCTTCCACCAGAAGAAAGACCAT
>JAGFXQ010000031.1 GCA_017861355.1 Bacillota bacterium | reverse complement strand
TCCTTGTGATGCTTCCCGCAAGATGGAAGACGGTATGATGGATAAGCTGGAGCCTTATGAATATAACGGTTTGAAGGATTTCAACATGCCTTACCTGGCCGGTTATATCGCCGAGAAATATGATTTTACCGACGAAGATATGCTACCCCGTATCAAACAAAGAGTCGGTTCCTATGTAGATAGCTACTTAAGTTCTACCATCAGCGGTTATTCCTCCGTGATGTATCAGCGCAAGGATATCAATATCTTCAAGCGAAAGGCTGATTACACTCTAATGCCGGTATGGATGGTATGCTATGATTATCGGAAAGCAGAACATATCTTTGCCATGAACGGACAGACCGGCAAGATCGTCGGTAAGCCGCCGCTCAGCAAAGCAAAGATCTTCTCCTGGTTCGCCGGAGTATCCGCCGGAAGCTTTCTTCTCTTCCGCTTAATAACCTTGATAGGAGGTGCCCTTTCATGAAGCAATTCCTGATATTCAAATCACTTCCGATGCTTGCTCTCTTGCTGTTGATGGCCACAGTAATCTCTTTCACAACCGTTCAAGCTTATGCTTCTGAAACCGGTGATCAAGAGGTTAATCAACATGTCTTCGATAAAGCAAAGCTTTTATCCACAACAGAGCAGGAAGAATTGGAGCAAATGTGTATCGATTACGGAACAAAAGCTGGAATCGATATCATGATACTTACTCATGATGATCCGAATGCAGTTTATGCCGAGAAATATATCGAGGACTTTGAAGATAAGATCGTCGATGGAGATAGAGTTTATATCTTAGTGGATATGCAAAATCGCGATGTATTCATGGAAGGCTATGGCAAAGCAGAAACCTATATTCATTCCAAGAGAATTGCATCCATCATCGAAGAGATTACACCCGATCTGTCGGACGGAAATTATTATGATGCGTTTACAACCTATATTGAACGCTCAGCGGCTTATATGACTGATGATTCCGAGTTAAACTATGATCATGATTATACCGCAGGAACACCTCAATCCAGTGATCCAAATGCTCCTAATTATGATGCCACCTGGCGTGGCAGCAGCAGTTCCGGCCAGGCCGAAGTAGTCGATATTATCTCTAATGTCTGGGTTCAGCTTCTGGCCGCAGTCACAATCGGAATCATCACGGTATCCGTGATGGCATTCCAATCCGGTGGAAGAATGACCGCCGGTAGCGGTAACTATATTGAGCAGAATAATTCCGGTCTCATCGGCCGTAGAGATGATTACGTCAGAACGCAGGTAACCCGGATGAGGAAACCCCAGAATAACAATAATAGCGGAGGCGGCTTCAACGCCGGAGGTTTCCGAGGTGGAATGAGCGGCGGTGGCAGCTCCCACAGCTCCGGTGGCGGCAAATTCTAGTAGTCAAACTCTGGAAAATGGATTATAATAAAAAATCATAAGGCAACATAATGGGAGGAATTCTATATGGGCATTTTTTCAAAGCAGTTTTCAAATGTTGTAGAATGGCAGGAGTTCCGTGAAGATACAATCTTCTACAAGTGGAACAATGATGAAATCAAAAAAGGGAGCCGGTTAATCATCCGTCCCGGTCAGGATGCAATTTTTCTATATAATGGTAAAATTGAGGGTATCTTCAAGGACGAGGGAGATTATGATATTGAGTCACAGATCATCCCCTTCCTCTCTACTCTGAAGGGCTTCCGATTTGGCTTTAACAGTGGAATGCGTGCCGAGGTACTCTTCGTCAACACGAAGGAATTCCAGGTTAAGTGGGGAACACAGAATGCCATTAATATTCCTGTTCAGCAGTTACCCGGTGGCATGCCCATTCGTGCATTCGGTACCTTTACCTTCAAGATCAGTGATTATGTGAAATTAATAGATAAGATCGCAGGTGTGAGAGAAAGTTATAATGTTGAGGATGTAAGACTTCGTATCGTAGCAATCTTGGATCAGCTTTTGATGAAGTGGATCTCCAAGGAAGGTAAGGATATGTTCAATCTTCAGGCAAATTCCTTCGATATCGCAAACGGAATTCGTACCGACTTAGACATGCAATTATTTGACTCCGGACTGAGTGTCACCGCCTTCAACATTATGAGCTTCACCTATCCCGAAGAGATCCAGACCATGATTAACAAGAATGCTTCCCATAGTATGGTCGGCGATGTCAACCGGTATCAGCAAATCGAGCTGACCAACGGAATGACCTCCGGTAAGATGCATGGTGGTGGAGCAGCATCCGATATGGCTGGTATGATGATGGGTATGAATATGGCGAATCAGATGATGCAGAATATGAATGCGCCTAGTGGGCAATCTGCTCCCTCCGGTAACAAACCTAATTTCTGCCCTAATTGCGGCACGAAGACAGGCAGCACAAATTTTTGCCCGAACTGCGGTCATAAGTTAGTATAATTATATTACCATTACAAAAATCCTTATCTGAGGAATTCATTATTCCATAGATAAGGGTTTTTTTCATGACTAGTGAAACGGTTTATCGTTTCATCTTGTATTCGTATGCGAAACGGAGATACTCTCGTAGCGTATTTCTCATTATCGCAAACATATGTTTGCATTTATTTCATGTATATGGTATAATATTCCTTATACTTCATATTCTCGCATTGTCAGAGTTGAGGTGATACGAGTAAAGTAGAAATAAGGAGGGAACTGTATGGATTTATACACTGCCATTAATCAAAGAAGAACCATCCGGGATTTTGATGACCGCGAGGTAGATAAGGATATTATCAGCCGCATTCTGGAAGCCGGTCTGAAGGCACCGACCAACGACCATCTGAGGAGTTGGGAATTCATTGTAATATCAGATAAGGAGGAGAAAGCTAAGATAGTGGAACAGATCTCCAAGGACATATCGATAAGCCGAGCCGCCGGGATCGTGAAAGATTGGCAGATGACGGATGACTACCAGATCAGAATGTATATGGACGGCATTCCAAAGCAATACTCGATGTTATATCATGCAGGTTGTATTGTACTTCCTTTCTTCAAGCAAAGCTGGCCTCTGCTTGAGCCCGAGACTTTGAGCTCCCTGAATCCCTTTGCTTCCATCTGGCTTTGCATCGAGAATATCCTTTTGGCGGCTACGGCGGAAGGCTTAGGAGTATCACTTCGTATTCCCTCCAAGAACGAGTTGGATTATCTTAGAGAAACTGTTCACTATCCTGAGGATTATTATATGCCCTGTTACTTAGGGATAGGTTATCCTGCGAAGGATGCTGCGGAGATTTCACAGAAGCAGATTGATATTAATGATAGAATCCATGTAAACCAGTGGTAAAGAAAGTATCCTCATCACATACGATTGTAAGCACGCTTCGTGAAGTTCAATTGTCACGAACAGGACGAAACGATAAATCTTCTCACTTGTCATAAATTAAAGTAAGGGATAGGGATTTATATTCTTTCATCTATAATCCCTACCCCTTATTACTCTTCTATTATTGTAAAGCTATTACTATAAATCTAATATTGCAAATCTATTATTGTAATACTATTATTCTAACACTCTCACTAATTACAATAATTTCTGTTCGCTTATTTCTAGTCTACAATGAATACCTTATCATTCATTAGCTTCTTAAGTCTTGAATCTGCATCCTCCATCGTCGAGCCCTTCACACCAAAGTAGAACTTAATCTTCGGTTCTGTACCGGAAGGACGGACTGCACACCATGCATTGTCGTTCAGTTCGAAGTACAATACATCCGATTTCGGAAGTCCGGTGGGTGTAACTTCACCGGTGATCATATCGGTGATCGTATCCTTCTGATAATCACGAAGCTTCAGCACCTTATAATCCCCTGCACTCGTTGGAGGATTCTTACGATAGCTCTCCATGATCTCCTTAATCTTCTCCATTCCGGTAATACCCTTCAGAGTCACAGACATTAAATCTTCCTTGAAGTAGCCATACTTCTCATAGATCCGATTCATCTGCTCAAAGAGAGTGATGCCCTTGGAGCGATAATATGCAGCCGCTTCACAGAGGCACATAACAGCAACAATCGCATCCTTGTCTCTGGAATGTGTGCCAACCAGACAACCATAGCTTTCTTCATATCCAAAGATATATTCATTGCTTCCGGTCTCCTCGAAGAGCTTAATCTGTTCGCCGATGTACTTAAAGCCGGTCAGGACTTCAATCAGTCTGGCATTGTAGTGCTCTGCAATCAGATCAGATATATTACCGGTTACAATCGTCTTAATTAATGCCGCATTCTTAGGTAAGATCCCTTTTTCTGCCTTCTGAGAGAATTCATATTCTGCAATCAGGGCACCGGTCATATTACCGTTAAAAAGCACAAAATTACCCTTTTCATCCTTCACCATGATTCCGAGTCGATCTGCGTCTGGATCTGTCGCTAAGATCAAATCGGCACCTACTTCTTTGGCAAGCTTCTGTGCCAGAGTAAACACCTTAGGATCCTCGGGATTAGGATATCCCACGGTGGTGAATTCCGAATCAGGCAGTTCCTGTTCCTGAACGATATAGACATTCTCAAAGCCAAGCTCCGTCAGTATTCTGCGAACCGGTAGATTTCCGGTACCATTCAGAGGCGTATAGACGATCTTCATCTGTCTGCTCTCTCCATCAACCGGATTCACAACGAGTTTCTTAAGTTCTGCAATGTA
This sequence comes from Bacillota bacterium, assembly GCA_017861355.1. Taxonomy (GTDB): domain Bacteria; phylum Bacillota; class Clostridia; order Lachnospirales; family Lachnospiraceae; genus Mobilitalea. The sequence continues at coordinate 11,778 of JAGFXQ010000031.1, read as the reverse complement.
TTTGTCATCCATCTCATGCCCAATGATAGTAAGAAGACCTTTTGCAAGTGCTTCCTCCTTCTTCATGGTCTGAGCAGAGGCAAAATCAGTAATCGCATTTACCTCGCCGATGATCTCAATATCTTTCGGATAAGTGATCTGTGCGCCATCTTCCCAGTATACCTTATACCCATTATATTCAGCCGGATTATGGCTGGCTGTGATTACGATACCCGCGATACATCCAAGTGTTCTGAGTGCGAAGGATAACTCCGGTGTTGGTCGAAGTGTCTCGAAAAGATATGCATGGATTCCGTTCGCTGCAAGGCATAAAGCGCTGTCAAGAGCAAATTCCGGTGACATTCTTCTCGAGTCATAAGCAATAGCCACTCCCTTGCTCTCGCCCGCTTGTTTTTTTATTGTATTCGCAAGACCTTGTGTCGCTCTACGAACCGTATAAAGGTTCATTCGATTTACACCGGCACCTAAGATTCCACGTAAACCTCCGGTACCAAATTCGAGATCTTTGAAAAATCTTTCTTTTATTTCGTCATCATTGCCCTGAAGTGCAGCCAGTTCTGCTCTGGTTGCTTCATCAAAGTACGGGTTCGTTAACCATTCCTCATATCTCTTCTTATAATCCATACTCGAAAACCTCATCCTTTCCTAAACATGGCGAATAATACATGAAATATTATTGCTATCATTCTATCAATTATTGCGCAAAACATCTATATCATGATACAATGCTTTTTTTCGAAATGCAATATTTTTTTGTATCGAGGCCGGACGGAAAGGCGGATTCTCCAACATAATTCTGATTTATCGTATTAGATATACTTTTCCCAAGCTCTTACCTGTTCCATACTTTGATCTGAGCTAAAACCATTACCGATCAAAATTCCGATCAGGATATATTTCTGGAAGAGCGACTTAATCTCTGTTCCGGCCTTCACCTCTCTCATCGCTTCTTCCACCAGTGGTTCGATATATTTTTTCAACTCATCCATCGTCACCATCTGATCGTTTTCATTTGGATTAGTTTCCTTCGGATTAGTTTCATTGCCGCCATTTTGGTCTTGGTTATCTTTCATCTGATTACTTTGACCTTGTTTCGGGGTAGTTGTCTGCATCGCTCCCACCTGATCTTTGTCCTCCAGATTCAGATTCAAGATATAGTTATACTTATCTGCATGCTTCATTTCATCCGTTAATATCTCAAAAACCATGTCCCTATAATATTCGGAAGGCAGACCGGCACGTATAATCCTGTAACGTTCCATTGCAGCCAACTCTCCAAAAAAGGCTTTCTTTACTCCCGAGATATAATCCTTAGGCTCCTCGAAGTAAGCTCTTGTATTTTGGGGCAGTTCCTCACCGGTAAAATAATAGTATATTTCCCGAAACATCTTATTATGCTTCATCTCATCATCACGGATCGCGGAGATAATCTCCTTCTCCTCCTTGGTAGGGGCTACCGAGATCAAGTAATCATAGAACATTTCATCCTCTTTTTCCCCTTGTACTGCCTTCATAGCTAGATTTAAGGCTTCCTCTAAGGTCTTATACGGAGGCTCCTCATATTGGTAATTATTATTATCCATATCCTTCTGCTCCATTCTATTGATGTTACTATCTTATGCTTGCAGCCGGAATTTGGAACAAAGAGTTTGCACCCAACGCGATCTAAGTTAGTATTGGCAACGTTATCATTGTATAGGGCATATTTTACAATACAATGAAAAAGGATGTTGCCTTGTTATGCAACATCCTTCTATCATTTAAGCTATATTAGATTAATATTATTTTACTTGTCATCGCTGTAATCATCTTCAGCAATACCCTTAAGGTTGAATTCTGCTTCTGTCCAGTCTCCTTCGTTATCGGAGTTATCATCAAAATCGTCATTACTACTTGTAACAATCTCAGCAATTCCATCCTCTACTTCATAGAAACCTTCCTCTTCGAACTCTTCATTGGCAAATTCGTCATTCTCGTAGCCTTCTTCCGAGTATTCAAAGTTACCATACTCATCAAGATAGTTGCCTTCGCCATCCAATTCTTCAGAAAGCATATATTCATCTAAGGTATCAGTATCCAGCTTAACAGAACGATATCTCTTCATACCTGTTCCTGCAGGGATCAGCTTACCAATAATAACATTTTCCTTCAGACCGATTAACGGATCTACCTTACCCTTGATAGCAGCTTCGGTAAGAACCTTCGTCGTCTCCTGGAAGGATGCAGCGGATAAGAAGGAATTGGTTGCAAGGGATGCTTTGGTGATACCAAGCATTACCTGTCTACCATCAGCAGGCTCTAAGCCTTCTGCAAGCAATCTTACATTCTCGTCCTCATATTCTAAGATATCAATCAGGGTACCCGGTAAGAATACAGTATCTCCGTTTGTCTCAATGCGGACTTTCTTAAGCATCTGACGTACAATAACCTCAATATGCTTATCGTTAATCTCAACACCTTGCAGACGATATACTCTCTGTACTTCTTGAATCATGTAATCCTGAACAGCACGGATTCCCTTGATCTTTAAGATATCATGAGGATTAACGCTACCTTCAGTCAGTTCATCGCCGGCCTCAAGTACATCATTATCCTGAACTTTAATTCTGGAACCATAAGGAATTAAATATGCCTTCGATTCCATCGTCTCATTATTTGTAATGATAACTTCACGTTTCTTCTTAGTATCCTTAATGGTTACAACACCGCCGAATTCAGCGATAATTGCAAGACCCTTCGGCTTTCTAGCCTCAAAAAGCTCCTCGACACGGGGAAGACCCTGTGTGATATCATCACCCGCAACACCACCGGTATGGAAGGTACGCATTGTAAGCTGTGTACCGGGCTCGCCGATTGACTGTGCTGCGATAATACCAACTGCTTCACCCACCTGTACTGCTTCACCGGTTGCCATGTTAGCGCCATAGCACTTAGCACATACACCGATATGGGATTTACATGACAATACAGTACGGATCTTAACTTTATCAACACCGGTAGCGATAACTCTAGCAGCACGCTTCGGTGTAATCATATGATTAGCCTTAACAATCATGTTACCGTCAGCGTCGTAGATCGTCTCGCAGGAATATCTTCCTGTAATTCTCTCCTCTAAGCCTTCGATTACTTCTTTACCATCGGTAAATGCCTTAATTACCATACCCGGAATCTCACGGCCTTCACAGCAATCCACTTCTCGAATAATTAAATCCTGAGAAACGTCTACCAGACGACGTGTAAGGTAACCTGAATCCGCTGTACGAAGAGCGGTATCGGACAGACCTTTACGAGCACCATGCGCGGAGATGAAGTACTCCAATACGTCAAGGCCTTCACGAAGGTTAGACTTAATTGGTAACTCGATTGTACGGCCCGATGTATCCGCCATAAGTCCACGCATACCTGCAAGCTGTTTGATCTGCTTATCAGAACCACGGGCACCGGAGTCGGACATCATCTTAATATTGTTGAATTTATCAAGTCTTGATAACAGTGTTTCGGTAAGAATCTTATCGGCATTCTTCCAAGTCTCGATAACGGTATTATATCTCTCATCTTCTGTCATTCTACCACGTCTATATTCTTTTGCAATATTCTCGATGGTAGCTTCTGCATCGGCAATAATTGTCTTCTTCTCATCCGGTACTTCCATATCAGAGATAGATACAGTCATCGCTGCACGAGTAGAATATTTGTAACCCAGGGACTTAACAGCATCCAGAATCTCTGCTGTCTTAGTAGCACCATGGATATTAATACATTTTTCAAGAATCGGCTTCAACTGCTTCTTACCAACCAAGAAGTTGATCTCAAGAGTTAAGAAGTTCTCATCCTTGGTTCTGTCTACAAATCCCAGATCCTGAGGAATGATCTCATTAAAGATGAAACGGCCAAGCGTAGACTGGATCGTTCTGATCTCCTCAACACCTTCATTGTTAATACCGCTTCTTCTGATCTTGATCATCTCATGAAGAGAAATTGCAGCATTCTCATAAGCTAAGATCGCTTCGTTCAGACTCTTATAGTAATGGCGAACGCCACCTTCCATCTCACGCTCAATCGTCAGATAGTAGATACCAAGAACCATATCCTGGGAAGGAACGGTTACAGGAGCACCATCAGACGGTTTCAATAAGTTGTTCGGTGAAAGTAATAAGAAGCGACATTCTGCCTGTGCTTCTACGGACAGAGGCAAATGCACCGCCATCTGGTCACCATCGAAGTCAGCATTGTATGCGGTACATACCAGTGGATGAAGTTTAATAGCCTTACCCTCTACAAGTACCGGTTCGAATGCCTGAATACCAAGTCTATGAAGGGTAGGTGCACGGTTCAACATAACCGGATGCTCCTTAATTACCTCCTCCAGAACGTCCCAAACCTCAGTCTGAAGTCTTTCTACCATCTTTTTAGCAGACTTAATATTATGAGCGGTTCCTCTCGCTACCAGTTCCTTCATAACAAAGGGCTTGAATAACTCGATTGCCATTTCCTTCGGTAAACCACACTGATATAGTTTTAACTCAGGTCCTACAACGATAACGGAACGACCGGAGTAGTCAACACGCTTACCAAGTAAGTTCTGACGGAAACGTCCCTGCTTACCCTTCAACATATCGGACAGAGACTTAAGAGCACGGTTACCAGGTCCGGTTACCGGTCTTCCTCTTCTGCCGTTATCGATCAACGCATCAACTGCTTCCTGAAGCATTCTCTTCTCGTTACGAACAATGATGTCCGGAGCGCCAAGCTCAAGAAGTCTCTTCAGACGGTTGTTACGGTTAATAATTCTTCTATATAAATCGTTCATATCGGAGGTAGCAAAACGACCACCATCCAACTGAACCATAGGACGAAGATCCGGAGGAATAACCGGGATAACGGATAAAATCATCCATTCCGGCTTATTGCCTGACTCACGGAATGCTTCTACAACCTCAAGGCGCTTGATAATTCTTGCGCGCTTCTGGCCGGTAGAATCCTTCAGACCCTTCTTTAATTCTTTCGATTCTTTCTCAAGATCAATTGCCTGTAAAAGCTCCTGAATTGCTTCTGCACCCATACCAAGGCGGAAGCTGCTATAGCCATACTTTTCAGCTGCTTCTTGTCTTTCCTTTTCATTCAGAACTTGCTTGTACTGTAAATCGGTAGTTCCCTTATCAAGTACGATGTAGGAAGCAAAATACAATACTTTTTCCAAGGTTCTCGGAGAAAGGTCAAGAATAAGACCCATACGGCTAGGTATTCCTTTAAAATACCAGATATGTGATACCGGGGCAGCCAGTTCAATGTGACCCATTCTCTCACGACGTACGCTTGCTTTCGTTACTTCAACACCACAACGATCACAAACTACACCCTTATATCTGATCTTCTTATATTTACCACAATGACATTCCCAGTCCTTGCTAGGTCCAAAGATTCTCTCACAGAACAAACCATCCTTTTCCGGCTTTAAGGTTCTGTAATTAATTGTCTCCGGCTTTCTAACTTCTCCCTTAGACCATTCTCTGATTTTTTCAGGTGAAGCTAAACCAATTTTAATTGCGTCATAGGTTATCTCTTGAAGATTACTCATTATCTCAGACATCCTTTGGCTCTCCCTTCATTTATACCCGACAGCCGAAATCTCAGTATTTCTGCTGTCGGGCTCTATTCATGACAATAGAAAGTTCGCGAAGCGTACTTTCTATTGTTTAGTTTTATGACATCCAAGTCTACTCCTAAATACCTGTTAAAGTTTGACCGCAAGCCTTGCAACGTTTGCTTCCTTCGGCAACGATTGCGCCACAGTTAGGGCAAATCTCTTCTGCAGGCTCTTCTTCCTCTTCATCTTCAAAGATCCCTTCTTCCAGGATATCCTCTGATTCATCTTCGTAAATATCGAATATCTCTGCATCGATATCTTCAGCGTTCGCCTGAGTGAAACCAGCTTCTTCATAACCTTCATCATATCGGAAATTATTATCTCCTTCAATTAACGGAGTCAGATCTGCATCACCGTAATCAATGCTTTCCGTCATCTTAACCTCGTTGCCGTTCTCATCAAGAACAGTAACATCAAGTGCCAATGACTGGAGCTCTTTTAAGAGTACCTTGAAGGATTCCGGTATACCGGGCTCTGATATATTCTCACCCTTAATAATAGCCTCATAGGTCTTAACACGTCCGGTAACATCATCCGATTTCACGGTAAGGATCTCCTGAAGGATATATGCTGCGCCGTAAGCCTCAAGTGCCCAAACCTCCATCTCACCGAATCTCTGTCCGCCGAATTGTGCTTTACCACCTAACGGCTGCTGAGTTACTAAGGAGTAAGGTCCTGTGGACCTTGCATGGATCTTATCATCAACTAAGTGGTGGAGCTTCAGGTAATGCATGAAGCCAACGGTTACAGAGCCATCAAAGTATTCTCCGGTTCTACCATCACGAAGTCTTACCTTACCATCGCGATTAATCGGAACACCCTTCCAGTTTTCTCTGTTCTCCGGATGATTCTTAAGGTATTCCATAATCTCTGCATCCAAGAGGTCTTTATACTTCGGTTCAAATTCTTCCCATGTGGAATTAGCATAAGCATTGGCAATCTCAAGAGTATCCATAATATCGAACTCGTTTGCACCATCAAATACCGGTGTAGCGATATCAAGGCCAAGAACCTTAGCTGCTAAGGACAAGTGAATCTCAAGTACCTGTCCGATGTTCATACGGGAAGGAACACCAAGCGGATTAAGAACAATATCTAACGGTCTGCCGTTCGGTAAGAAAGGCATATCTTCTGCCGGAAGCACTCTGGAAACAACACCCTTGTTACCATGACGTCCAGCCATCTTATCGCCCACTTGAATCTTTCTCTTCTGAGCAATATAGACACGTACTGTCTGGTTAACTCCAGGTGACAATTCATCACCGTTTTCTCTGGTAAATACCTTAGCATCAACAATAATACCATATTCACCGTGAGGAACACGAAGGGAAGTATCACGAACCTCTCTCGCCTTCTCACCAAAAATTGCTCTAAGGAGTCTCTCCTCTGCAGTCAGCTCTGTCTCACCCTTCGGTGTAACCTTACCAACGAGGATATCTCCTGCACGAACCTCAGCACCGATACGAATAATTCCTCTTTCATCAAGATCCTTTAACGCATCATCACCAACACCGGGAACGTCTCTCGTAATCTCTTCCGGTCCGAGCTTGGTATCTCTGGATTCTGCTTCATATTCCTCAATATGCACTGAGGTATATACATCTTCCTGAACAAGACGTTCACTAAGAAGAACAGCATCCTCGTAGTTATAACCTTCCCAGGTCATAAAGCCGATTAACGGGTTCTTACCAAGAGCTAATTCACCCTTAGCAGTAGAGGGGCCATCTGCAATTACCTGACCTGCTTCTATTCTATCACCACGGAATACAATCGGTCTCTGGTTGATACAGGTTCCCTGATTACTCTTAGAGAACTTGATCATACGATAGGAGGTCTTTGTATTATCGTCATTCTTAACAACAACTTCTTTTGCAGTAACGCGATCAACAATACCGGATTTCTTAGCGATTACGCAGACACCAGAGTCAATTGCTGCTTTTGCTTCGATACCGGTACCAACTACCGGTGCCTCAGTTAACAGAAGCGGAACTGCCTGACGTTGCATGTTCGCACCCATGAGGGCACGGTTCGCATCGTCATTCTCCAAGAAAGGAATTAAAGCGGTAGCCACGGAGAATACCATCTTCGGGGATACGTCCATTAAATCAATCTTGTGTTTCTCATATTCTGAGGTTTCTTCCTTATGACGACCGGAGATAGCATTTCTGATAAAGTAGCCGTTCTCATCCAGCTCTTCGTTCGCCTGAGCTACGATATATTTATCTTCTTCGTCCGCAGTAAGGTATACAACCTCATCAATAACCTTCGGATTCATCGGGTCAGCCTTATCCACCTTACGATAAGGAGCCTCAATAAAGCCATATTCATTAATTCTTGCATAGGTAGCAAGCGAGTTAATCAGACCGATATTAGGACCTTCGGGAGTCTCAATCGGACACATTCTTCCATAGTGGGAATAGTGAACATCTCGAACCTCGAAACCTGCTCTATCACGTGACAAACCACCTGGTCCAAGTGCAGAGAGACGTCTCTTATGAGTCAATTCACTAAGAGGATTGTGGTGATCCATGAACTGAGACAACTGGGAGCTTCCGAAGAACTCCTTCACTGCTGCAGTAACCGGTTTAATATTAATCAGAGACTGAGGACTGATACCCTCCAGATCCTGTGTTGTCATTCTTTCTCTTACCACACGCTCCATTCTGGAGAGACCGATGCGGTACTGATTCTGTAACAACTCACCAACTGCTCTGATTCTTCTGTTTCCTAAATGATCGATATCATCTGCGTTACCAATACCGTACTCCAGATGAATATTATAATTAATGGAAGCAATGATATCTTCCTTGGTAATATGCTTGGGAATCAACTCATTGATGTTCTTTCTGATTGCTTCCTTGATCTCTTCAAGATCATGGTTGCTCTCAAGAATCCCCTTCAGAACAGGGTAGTATACATCCTCGGTAACCCCTAACTCTTTTCTATCAACGTCAACATAATGAGTGATGTCAACCATCATATTAGAGAGAACCTTAACGTTACGTTCTTCCGCTTGTACCATTACGAAAGGCACTGCAGCGTTCTGGATCTGTCTGGCGATCTGATCGGTCACCTGAGTTCCAGCGGCAGCGATGATCTCACCGGTGGATTTATCAACTGCATCCTCTGTGAGTACAAAGCCTACGATACGATTACGGAAATGAAGCTTCTTATTGAACTTATATCTACCAACCTTAGCAAGATCATATCTTCTTGCATCAAAGAACATACTATTTAATAAGCCCTCTGCATTCTCAACTGCTAACGGTTCACCCGGACGCAGCTTTTTGTACAGCTCAAGAAGACCATCCTGGTAGCTGCCAGTCGGGTCTTTTGCAGTGGAAGGATCCTTTGCAAGACTTGCAAGAATCTTGGGCTCCTCGCCGAATAACTGCTTAATTTCTTCATTGGTACCATAACCTAATGCTCTTACGAAGGTAGTAATCGGAACTTTTCTGTTACGATCAACACGTACATAAAAGACATCATTGGAATCAGTCTCGTATTCCAACCATGCGCCTCTGTTCGGTATTACAGTGGAAGAGAATAATCTCTTACCGATTTTGTCATGATCAATTGAGTAATATATACCGGGGGAACGTACTAACTGGCTAACGATAACTCGCTCTGCACCATTGATAACAAAGGTACCGGTTGCTGTCATTAATGGAAGATCTCCCATGAAAATATCGTGCTCATTAATCTCGTTATTTTCCTTATTATGAAGCCTTACCTTTACCTTCAAAGGAGCTGCATAGGTCGCATCTCTTTCTTTGCATTCCTCAATCGTATATTTGATGTCATCCTCACATAACGCGAAGTCCACGAATTCCAAACTTAAATGTCCACTATAGTCTGCAATTGGAGAAATATCATCAAATACTTCCTTGAGTCCTTCATCTAAAAACCACTGATAGGAATCCTTCTGTACTTCAATGAGATTGGGCATCTCCAGGACTTCCTTTTGTTTGGAGTAACTCATTCTAACGTTATTACCAACTTTAATTGGATGCATTCTGTTCTTGTCCATTGACGTTTTCACCCCTTGAATTTTTATAAGTGTAGCTTTTCCATCTTAATCCTAATTCTGAATAAAAAACTACTTTTCATTTTCAGTTATATATGCTATAATATTAGTAATTAGGCATACAACACCACAATAGTGCATCTTTCATACTAGCATACTTCTATGCAACTGTCAACTCAAATTTATTGAGTTTTTTAAAATTATACAAACAAATACTACAATTTGAAAAAGCCTACTCCGCCGGAGTAGGCTTTTTCAATGAGCAATTTTCTGTTTTTTAGAAAATCGCGAGTTGGCCCTTGACCTAGATCTTGTAACTTTACGAGCATTTTTCTGTCCTTCAGAAAAAGCGAGTCCCCCCTTGACCTTGCCCTTTTTACTTCCTATCTCTCTAATCCAATTCTATTTCATATCGGTTTCTGCCCTTTGATTTTGCTTGATACAGTAGCTTGTCCGCTTTATTTACCAGATCTTTCGGTGTCTCTCCCTCATACCGGGCAACTCCAATACTAATTGTTACCACAAGATCTTTCATCCCAAAATCATAAGCTTCGATACTGCTTCGGATTTTCTCGGCGATCAGAGCCGCAGCCTCCGGCTTGATATCAGGTATTACCACAAGAAATTCTTCCCCTCCATAACGACCAAGGTAGTCACTCGAATGAATGCATTTCTTGATAATATCACAGATAGAAACCAGAACCTTATCTCCGGTCAGATGTCCATAGCTGTCATTCACGTGCTTGAAATAATCAATATCAAGCATCATAACACATATATCAGTAGTACCCTTTCTCTCCTTCAGTAACAGATCCTCTAATACCATATTAATATATTGATGATTATACAGGTTCGTCAGACTGTCTCTGTTGGATTTTTGAATCAGCTTCTGGTTCATCTCAAGTAGTTCGTTATTTAATTTGTTAATGTTTTCGTTATTCTGTTTTAAGACCGCTTCCGTTTTCCTCTGTTTCACAATCGCAGTGATATCTTCACCAAGAATTAAAAGTCCTAATTGATACCCTGACTTTCTCTGTAGTGGGATCACTGAGATTTGAAACGGAATTAACATACCTTTTTTTGTAGAAATCGGAACCTCTTCGAATTTTACTGTCGTATGTAAGGTTTCACTGTTTTCTATAATTGTATCAATATCCGGATATTTTACAATCTCAGTAATGTGCTTTCCGATAACCTCATTTTCCGTGTAGTTAAGTAAATGATACAACTGACGGTTTGTCTTAATAATAAAGCCTTGCGAATCTAAAAGGAATGTCAGGCCGGTTAATTCCTTAAATAATTCGTTTGTAATCAATGAAGTAGGGATGGACATAAACTGATATCGTTGTATAGAATAATATGCACCATACATCAAAGCCAAAGCATATACTTGCCCCAGGCTGGGAATCCCGGGAAAACCCAGGGCGGGCAGAATTGTCTGCATAAGAAGAGTCAACAGAAAAGAAATTGCACTACCTAGAGATACGATATATGCTTGCTTCTTTTGGATTCTACTCTTCGATTTGATACCCCATCGGATGATTAATATAATGCTAAGCAACGAAAAAATAAAATTATACAGAAAATTACCTTTATAAAAAACATCAGCAATGATCGGTGAAGTATTAGTATCGGGACCAAAAAGAAAGAGAACCATGTATAGGGAAACCATTGCCGGTACTAGGATAAGCGACTTGATATACCAATACCGCATCAATTTGTTCTCTGTCAATGTCATTACAAAATAGAGCCCTATTGCCTCAAAGGTACACCACCCAAATGCAGAAATTTTATTCCAAAAAGCATACTCATAGGTATCTTCTGCTAAATATACAAAGGCTCCGGGTAGGGACCATATAGCCAGAGATAGTGTAAGTATAAAAAAGATCTTACAAACATCGGATTTTCTGTATAGACGAATGACATTAAAACCGACAAATAAATATATAAAAGAAGCTGTTAAGGATAATATCATTAAGCTGACCATTCGTTGCCACTCCTACTAGGACTTTTTATCTATTTTATCATGTTTCCTTAACAACATCAATAATAACAATTCCTATTATTACAGATTCCGTCATATTATACCATTTTATTTTCTGTT
>JAGFXQ010000189.1 GCA_017861355.1 Bacillota bacterium | reverse complement strand
TACTCCTATCTTTGCGATTGCAAGAATAGCCGGTTGGAGTGCTCATCGACTCGAGGAGTTAAATAATGCCGGTAAGATTATACGACCTGCTTATAAGAGTGTATCCAAACACAAGTCCTATGTGGCAATGGATGAAAGATAAGAATTAAATAGAAGAATAAAAGACAAAAAGAGAAAAAAGAGAAAAAAGAGAAAAAAGAGAAAAAAAGAGAAGATTAAGAAAATGATTTAATTTTATTCGATATTTCCTGATATTACATCGAAAAATGTTGTATTAGGATGAGTATTTTCATTAATCCTGCTCATACTATTATCGTAACATCTTAACGAAGCAATTTTGATTTATTAATCAGAGTTCATGTTAAGCAGTAAACAACAACACAAACTATTTTGGTTTTTGCATGACACAATGTTAAATCAGAATATGAAATGGAGGCGTTTATATGTCAAGTAGAAACAGAGCAGAAATACCCGAAGCACAGGAAGCGTTAGACAGATTTAAGTATGAGGTGGCCAATGAACTTGGTGTTCCTTTAAAAAAGGGATACAACGGTGACTTAACATCCCGTCAGAATGGTTCTGTTGGTGGATATATGGTTAAGAAGATGATTCAGGATTACGAGTCAAGAATGGTCGGTAAATAATAAATATCCTAGTAATTAATCTATAAGATTTGCGGTTGTCAAGTAATTGGCAACCGCTTTTTTTGTAAACAAGGAACAAAATAAAGCAAAAGCAGCTAAAAACGGATCGCGTTAGTAAAAAAGTATCAGTTGTAAATCTAATTTCACTTGAAAAATCTATTGAAATCTTTTACAGGATAAGATACACTTAACTATAAATAAGTTGACAAATCATCATAATATAATAAAATATTAGTTGTGGTCAATGCAAGGATCACTCAGCCGGATATACCGGTTATTATGACAGAGCTTTGTGGCATCAGAAGTAAATATAGGTGAGGCCGTAACATGCATAATGGTCAAAAGTGGGGATGAGGTATGAGAGTAATTGCAGGGAAAGCAAGAAGATTACAGCTTAAAACACCAGAAGGCTTTGATACAAGACCAACAACAGATAAGACAAAGGAAACCTTGTTTAATATATTGAATCCATATCTAGCGGATTGTGATTTCTTGGATTTGTTCTCAGGCAGCGGTGCAATCGGAATTGAAGCGTTATCCAGAGGAGCAAAATATGCCGCATTTGTTGAAAATGACAAGATCGCGCTAGAGTGTATCCGAGCAAACTTAAAGTTCACCAAACTGGAAGAATTGTCGGAGGTTTTAGGACATACTGTTCAGGAGGCTATTCGTGCCCTCGAGATAAGGGGCAAAGTATTTGATGTTATTTTTATGGATCCACCATATAATAATATGCTGGAGAAGGAGGTCCTTCTCGAATTGCAGCATTCTAATATCATCTATTGTGACACCATTATTGTTGTAGAAGCATCCCTGAAGACAAACTTTGATTACTTGGAGGACACGAGATTTCGTATCTTTAAGACAAAAGAATATAAGACAAATCAACATGTCTTTATAGAACTGAAATAAGTTATACATATAGCTACTTGGCAGGGAGTGAGTGTTACATGAAAATAGGAATTTATCCCGGCAGCTTTGATCCAATTACCCGGGGACACCTGGACATTATCGTTCGTGCATCAGGTTTGGTAGATAAGTTGATTATCGGTGTATTACAGAACAGTGCTAAAAAGCCTTTATTCACAGCAGAGGAACGTGTTGAACTGATCGAAAGGGTTGTTAAAGAGAATACCAATCTGACCTCGGTTCAAGTGATCGCCTTTGAAGGATTACTGATAGAATTTGCTAGACAGCAGCAAGCTTCCATTATTGTCAGAGGATTGCGTGCCATCACTGATTTTGAATATGAATTACAAATTGCTCAGATGAATCATAAGCTGGATTCAAAAGTCGATACGGTGTTCTTTACAACAAGTGTGGAATATTCCTACTTGAGCTCCAGCGCAGTGAAGGAAATAGCCAGCTACGGCGGAGATATATCACAATTTGTACCGGACTGTTTGATTAAGTCTGTATATGATAAATATAATTCGATAAGGAGCGTTTGATATGGGAGCAAGCAGAATTGAACAATTAATTGAGGATATTTATGAATTTGTCGAAAGTTGCAGGATGCAGCCATTATCAAGCACGAAGGTGATTGTTCCAAAGGATGAGCTTTATGATTTATTGGACGAGCTACGTCTTCGAACTCCGGATGAGATCAAGCGCTACCAAAAGATTATCTCGAACCGTGATGCAATTATTGCTGATGCGGAGGAAAAGGCAGAGAACATCCTTCGCCAGACAAAAGACAAAGCGAAGGATCTGTTAAACGAACATGAGATTATGCAGCAGGCTTATTATCAGGCAAATGAGATGATTATGCAGGCTTCGGAGGAAGCTGAAAGAATCCGTCGTGAAGCAAGCGAAGAAGCAGATCAGATCAGAACCGGAGCCTTAGTGTACTCTAACGATGTTCTTACTGAGGTTGAGCGCGTATTAGCCAATGCATATGATACTGCAATCTCAAGATATGATGGCTTTATCGGTACCTTGAAGAGTAATCTCGAGATCATCAATACGAATAAGCGTGAACTAAACGATCAACTTTACCCTCAGGAGAGCGGACCGGCAAATGTTCAGGCCAGTGATTATGATGAAGGCGACTTTGATTTTGATGAGAATACATTTATGCCTGATGGAGAATAGTGATCACATACCATAGGTTACATAAAGGTAAGCGAGAACGAAAGCGATTCCGGCGCTCACTAATTTTACAAGAATATATAATTTAATTGATAGTCCTTGATTGCCGATTACGCTTTTGGTCTGGGCGACCCCAGAGAAGCCACCAAAAGTTGTAAGAAAGGTGACAAGGACTATTTTTGTATGGACATCGATATTACTTGCTGCAATTTGACTGATACCGGTGGTGATTTCCAGTATTCCCATAATTAATAGCTTCCAAAGGCCGATATCCGGAAGAATAGCATGGAGAATCTGCGCAAGGATGGAGAAAAGAATGATATAACCGCCGATCTTTGTTACTACCTCAAAGCCATTCATTATTGACCGGTCAAGGAGATCAAAACTAAACCGTGGGGGCATGGTCCTGGAGGCAAGCTCAGTATTATGTATTATCAGCTCGTCTTGTTGATTTAAACCAGTCTTACGATGACTAAGTAAGAAACGCATTAGCAAAGCACCTAGAATAGCACTGCAATACATGATTGCGAATAATGCATATTTAATCTGGGGAAGCTTTAATTGAGTAATTGCAATATAACCGATGATAAACATTGGGCTGGCATTATTGCACATACCGAGAAGAAATTGCGCTTCCCTTCGTTGGATTTTTTTCTCGAACAGGAGATCCGCGGTAGACTTTGCTCCCATTGGGATACCGGAGAGAAGACCAATGGCAATTGGATAACAGCCTTCCGGACTGACTCTGAACACACGGCCAAGAAATGGATAAAACACTTTACTGATCTGTCTTGTAATATTGAGAGAAATCATCAGATTCGATACGATAACACAGGGCAGCAAATTAGGCAGTACATTATGAAACCAAAGAAGGAGACCGTTACTGGCACCTCGAAAGGTGTCATAAGGAAAAATCAATATGAGTATCATGAATAAGAGGATCAGCCCCTTAATTAACCGGTTTTTCTGCTTTCTGATAAATTTTATCATGTTTCTCCTTGAAGACAAGTGGTACATTTATTATAATCTATTGGTAAGCATTTCAAATTATTCAAAAAATTTCATAATATAGAGGGTGGCTGTATTACAGTCGCCATCAAGAAGAGGAGAGAATAATCATGGCACAGAATAAGAATTTACCCAAAAGAAGCGAGGTAGATGTAAAATATACCTGGGCGATTGAGGATCTGTATCTTAACGATGAACTATGGCAGAAGGAGTATGATAAAGTTAAGGAGATGCTTCCTAAGGTAGCTGAATTTCAGGGGAGATTGGGAAAATCAGCGGATTTATTGTTGGCATTTTTACAGCTGCAGGATGAGATAGGCAAGCTTATGGAGCGTGTATTCGTATATGCGAGCCAGAAGTATCATGAAGATACAGCGAATTCTACCTATCAGGATCTCTCCAATAAAGCAAATGCGCTGTCGGTATTGGTGAACAGTGCGCTCGCTTTTGCTACACCCGAAATCTTAACCATACCCGAGGAGGATATCGCACAATTTAAGCATGAAGCAAGCGAGCTGATGCTCTATGACTTTTATCTGAAAGATATCTTAAGATTAAAGGCGCACATCCTGACTGCAGAGATGGAAGGTCTACTTGCTGATGCAGGTGAGATGGCAGAAGCACCGGGCAATATCTTCTCTATGTTCAACAATGCGGATATTAAGTTCCCCGAGATGCAGGATGAGAAGGGTGAGATGGTACGTATCACCCATGGAAGATATGGACAGCTACTGGAAAGCTCAGATCGCAGAGTTAGAAAAGAGGCCTTTGAGGGAGAACATGCAACCTACAAGAACTACCGCAATACCCTGGCAGCTGCCTTCAGTTCCAATGTGAAGCAGGAGGTGTTCTTTGCGAAAGCAAGAAAATATCCCTCTACCATGGAACGAGCTTTAAATGCAGGCAATATTCCGGTTGAGGTATATACGAATCTGATCGATGCAGTACATGAGAATATGCATCTGATGCATCGATATGTATCCCTCCGTAAGAAGCTTCTTGGTGTAGAAGAGCTTCATATGTATGATTTATACGCACCGTTGGTATCGGATGTAACGATGGAGATACCCTTCGAGGAAGCAAAGAAGGTCGTGGCAGATGGGTTAATGCCTCTAGGTGAGGAGTATCAAAAGATTCTGAGCGAGGGCTTTAACCACCGCTGGATTGATATCTATGAGAATGAGAACAAGAGAAGCGGAGCTTATTCCTGGGGAGCTTACGGTACCCATCCCTATGTATTGCTTAATTATAATGACACATTAAATAATGTATTTACCCTGGCACATGAGATGGGTCACGCAATTCACAGCTATCATTCGGATCGTGAGCAGCCTTATATCTATGCCGGCTATAAGATCTTTGTGGCAGAAGTAGCCTCTACCTGCAATGAGGCACTGTTAATTGATCATATGCTTAAAACCACACAGGATGAAAAGGAGAAAGCATACCTGATCAATCATTTTCTTGAGAAATTCAAAGGTACACTGTATCGCCAGACCATGTTCGCAGAATTTGAGATGATTACTCATAAATTGGTAGAGGAAGGCGAGAGTCTTACAGCAGAAGCACTTTGTAAGATTTATCATGACTTAAATGTTGCTTATTTTGGTGATGATATTGTGATAGATTCTGAGATTGATATGGAGTGGTCCAGAATACCTCACTTCTACAATGCGTTTTATGTATACCAATATGCAACAGGCTATTCTGCAGCGATTGCTCTATCCAGAAGGATTCTGAATGAAGGGCAGGAGGCAGTAGCGGATTATATCCGATTCCTGAGCGGTGGCAGTTCCAATTTTCCGATTGAACTGCTGAAGGGTGCGGGAGTTGATATGAGCACAAAGGAACCGGTGAACCAGGCGCTTAAGTTGTTCGAGGAGTTGTTGAACCAGATGGATGAATTGTTGAAGTAGCATGATCGCTGTCTGAGACAGTGCACAGAAGGAAAGTCAAAGAGGCTGTTTCAAAAACAGCCTCTTCATTTTATAGGATACAGATCCCCTGCTGATATTCATTCGGTAATTTTGTACCAAACTTTTCATAGATGATCTGATTATATATATCTGCTGCAAAGATATCTGACGAAAGCATCTGTATACCAAGCGCATCCAGCTGCTGTTCAGCCTTTGCAACTTTTTTGATCAAAGGAATACTGCTTCTTCTTTCGATTGTGCGAAGAAAGTGGGTGGCTTCCTTGCGTACTCCTAAGATTCGCGCATAAGGAGTCCATCCGTTTCTCCTATAATCAACTACCTGATCTGTTTTGATGTTCAGTAGAATATGAAGGACGGCGCGATTAATTCTGGTTAAGGTCATATTCTTGGTCTTGATATCCTGAAGTAAGGAAGCAAGGCTGCAATTATAATCCTTAAGGTTCTTCAGACGCTCGGCTAAATCCGGCGTGATGTCCAGATAAGCTGCCAGATCCTTGCTCTCCTCCATCCGCAGCTTGTATCTCAGAATGGATGCAAAGTCTTCATCGATGATCGGATAAGTGGTCTGATAATTGGCTTTCATAAATTGAGCCACATCCTCCGGAACACTTTGCAGGGCGTCCTCGGCGGAAGCCTCCTCGGTATCCTTCTTACGATGGATAGAATTACGTATCGCGGTAGCTGAGCTGATGACCGGGTTAAGAAGTTCGGTATCATGAGGATTCGTATCTATGACTGACGTCAATTCCTTCTCATGATAATGGGCAGCGATCCGTTGGATTGTAAAGGGCTCAATACCGGAAGAGAGGTTGATCAGTGCTTTCAGATATTCTATGCCAAGAATATTGTTCGGTTCGGTTAATGTGCTCAGAAGTGTCTGCTTTTCCGCCTTATCCATGTCTTCTAAGGATGCGGCGATGGCTTTTAGCCTGGCAGCAGGATAGGTCAGTCCCTCTTTGATATAATCCTGTAAGGTTTGATCAAAGGAGGCGGGTGTATTCAGCAAAAAATGTGCGGCAGAAGAAAGCAGTGAGAGGTCACCACATTCACTTCCAAAGCAAAGGGCATCCACTACACCGATTTTATCTAGAATAGAGACTGCTCCATGCGCGAAGAATTCTGCACTTCCGGTTGCATAACATACTGGGAGTTCCAGTACCAGATCGACACCGTTTTGCAATGCCATTTTGGTGCGGCTGTATTTATCAATGAGTGCCGGAGCACCACGCTGAACAAAATCGCCGCTCATGACTGCAATACAAAAGTCTGCTCCGGTGATTCTTTTGGCCTGTTCGATATGATATTT